>DATBVX010000287.1:0-16281 GCA_036515135.1 Steroidobacteraceae bacterium | reverse complement strand
TCTCGCCCGGAGCGACTCCGCGACCAATCGCCATGCCGAGGATTGTGTGCGCGGATCTCCGGTTGCGAGCGACAACGCCTTGCGACCGAGATTCTCCGCCTGCGCATGGTTGCCCTCGGCCTGCCGCAGCTTGCCGAGCTCGATCCATAGCAGCGGATTGTTCGGTTCGATGCGCAGCGCGCGTTCGATCGATCCCGCCGCTACGACGAAGTTCCCTGCCACCATTTGCGCATGCGCCTGGTCTACCAGCGAGCGCGAGGCGGAGCTGAGTTGGTACTCTCGCGGCGGCGGTGCAGGACTCGGTTCCGGTACGGGCTCGGGTGCCGGCAGAGTTTCAACCGGTGTCTGCGACTCTGGCGAGGGCGGCAGACTGGGTGCGCCACCCGGCACCTGCCGCGGCGGTGTCGGCGGGGCGTATGGATTCGGCAGATTGCAGCCCGAAAGCAACATCGCCATTGCCAGCATCAGCGTCAAGCGCATCATTGGCGAATGATACCCTCGAGCCACTGCCTGGTGCGTTCTGCGAAATCGCTCAAGGGATCTTCTCCGCAGCCGGGTTTGATCGGTAGCTCGCTGTCCTTGGGAACCGCGATCGACACCACGTCGTCGGCGCAGCCAGGATTCGCGACGAGGCCCGTCGGATACTCGATCCAGACTTCGGTCAACGACTCGGGCAGAGTCGCATCCCAGGACTCCGGATCGAGCCTGCGCATCAGGTTCGACCATACCGTGAGCGCGCCCGCCGAGCCGGTGAGGCCAGTCGGCCGGTTGTCATCGAAACCGATCCACACCACTGCCAGGTGATTGCCAGCAAAACCTGCGAACCAGCTGTCGCGGAAATCCGAGGACGTCCCGGTCTTGCCGGCGACGATCACATCCGGCGGGATGCGGTTGTAGACCGCCCGCCCGGTGCCCCGCTGCGTCACCTTCGTCAACATGCGATTCAACTGGTACACGGTGGCTGAATCGGCAACCGGAGTGACCTCCAGCGGAAACGCCTTGAGCGCCGTGCCCTCCGCGCTCAACACGTCGCGCACCGCGCGCAAGGGCGTGCGAAAGCCGCCGTTGGCGAGGCTGTTGTAGAGCTGCGCGACTTCGAGCGGCGAGAGATCGAGCGCGCCCAGAATCAAGGCCGGGTTCGGGTCCGGCGTCTTGTCGAGTCCCAGCCGTGTGAAGGTTTGCGCGACTTTCGGCACTCCGACATCGAGCCCGAGGTGCACCGTGGCGAGATTGAGCGAATCGGCCAGCGCGCGCGTGAGCGGCACCAATCCATGCGCCTGGTGCGTAAAGTTTTCGGGCCGCCACAGTTTGCCGCCGGGTAGCTTCACCTCGATCGGCGCATCGTCGATGAGGCTGGCAGCGTTGTAGCGCCCCGTTTCCAGTGCCGCGAGATACACCACCGGCTTGGCGAGCGAACCGATCGAACGCTTGGCGTCGAGCGCGCGATTGAAGCCGTCGAGCCCGGTCTGCCGACCGCCGACGATCGCCACCACGTCGCCACTCTGCGGGGCCGTGACGACTGTCGCCCCCTCGAGCAACACCTGCTTCTCCTTGTAGCGCTGGTCGAGTCGCTTGAGCTCGTCAACCAGCGCGCGCTCCGCGGTCGCCTGCACGCGCGGATCGAGGCTGGTGAAGATCTTGAGGCCCGCTTCGGTCAGGTCCTCCTCGCGGTAGTCCCGGCGTAGAGTGCGCCTGACGAAATCGAGGTAGGCGGGGTAGTAACCCGCGGTGACGCTCGCTGTCACCTCGAGCGGCTGTTTGATCGCCTTGCGCGCATCCGCCTCGCCGACCGCACCAAAGTCGCTGAGCAGCTTCAACACCAGATCGCGCCGTGCGAGCGCTCGCTCCGGATGCTTGCGCGGATCGTAGTAGGACGGTCCACGCACGATCGCCACCAGCAATGCGATCTCGCTCAAGCTCAGCTCGTTGAGCGGCTTGCCGAAATAGAACTGGCTCGCGAGCCCGAAGCCGTGGATGGCGCGCTGACCGTCCTGGCCGAGATAGATCTCGTTGATGTAAGCGTTCATCAGATCGGCCTTTTCGAAGCGCGCTTCGAGAATGACCGCCATCACCGCCTCCTTGATCTTGCGCCACAGCGTCTGGCGCTCGTCGAGGAAATAGCTGCGCACCAGCTGCTGGGTAAGCGTGCTGCCCCCTTGCTCGATCGCGCCTGCACGCACGTTGACCCAGGCCGCACGCAGGATCGCTTCCAGGTCCACGCCATGGTGGGTTTCGAAGCGGCGATCCTCGACCACCATCAGCGCTGTCGGCAGAAGTGGCGGCACTTCCTGCGGCGTCACCACGATTCGATCCTCGCCATGGATCGGAAAGATGCTGCCGATCAGGAGCGGATCGAGCCGAAAGATCGGCAGCTGCGTCCCATTCATGTCGACCAATCGCGTGACGCCACCGCTGCCCGTGATCACGCTGAGTGTCCGGGCTTCGCGAACCTCATCGACGAATTGCGCCCTGCGCGCGGCGATGTCGAGACGCGACCCGCGCCGTCGATAGGTCCCGGGCCGTGTGAGGTCCGACGCCCGCGTGTACTGCAACCGCGCCAGCTCCGCCTCGAGCGCATCCACCGACAGACCGAGCCCGGCATAGAGTTCGAGCGGCTGTGCAAATACCTGCGCGGGTAACGTCCAGCGCCGTCCCTCGAACTGCGACGTCACGCGCCGGTCGAGATAGAAGACAAAAATTGCGTCGGCGATGATGGCGAGAAGGGCAACCAGGATCAGCACGCGCCGCAGGCGCCGGGTTCTCCGGCTCGTTCGGGACATGAGGGTCTAAGCATTCCTCGTCGTTGAAAGGCGACAGCGTGCAGTGATTCAGGCAGCCACGGCAAGCCCGGGGTTCGAAAACGGTGCATCGCGCGCGCACCTCCACCGCGCAAGATGAACGTCGATTGCACGTTGTTGGGTCAATCCGGGACCGCGCGACGCCGTGCATTGCCCATCATTCAATGACTTCCATGGTGGCACGCGACTTGCCTCTCATCGAGCAGAGGCAAGCGACACATCATGCGACATCCGGCCGGCACACGACTGCAACACACCCGCGGCATAGTCCGCGTGTGCGAAGGATGAAGGCGCCGTGCACGGCGTTGAAACGCTCCAAACCAGGGGGCCGCGGCATCGAAGCGGCGGTCCGCTCTATGCGCCTACCGTCGCTCAAGTATCTCAAGACATTCCACGTCGCGGCCACGCGCCTGAGCTTCAAGGCGGCCGCCGAAGCTCTGTTCGTCACACCCTCGGCAGTAAGTCACCAGATTCGCACGCTCGAGGAACAGCTGGGCGTCGCATTGTTTGTCCGTGGGCCACGTGCGCTCACACTCACCGACGCCGGCGCCGGTTACCTGGAGCAGATCGATGCGTTGTTCCGGCGGCTCGAATCGGTGACGGAACAGCTGCAAGTGCGGTTCGGCCGCGCGATCGCGCGCCTGCACGTGCCACCCTTCTTCGCGAGCGAGCTGTTGCTGCCGCGGCTGGAGAAGTTTCTGGAGGCCGCACCCGAAACGGACATCGATCTCGATACGGTTCTCGCGCCGCTCACGTCGCACCCCGCTGATGCGGACCTGTCGATCGTCGTGGGCCCGGGTCCCTGGGAAGGATTCGAAGCCCATCGCCTGTTTTCGCAGCGTTTTACTCCCGCGTGCTCGGCCCGACTGCTCGAGCGCGCGCCGATACACAGCTTCGATGACCTGAACGGCCAGATACTGATCGTTCACGATGCGCGGCGCGATGCCTGGGATCGGTGGGCGGAGACGCACGGCATCGCGAGCCTGACGCCGCGCACGCTGTTGCGCGTCGACACCATGTTCGCCGCGGCTGAAGCCGCGGAGCAGGGGCTGGGGATCGCGCTGGTGTCGGTGCCGCTCGGCCTGCGGCGCTTCGAGAACGGCTCGCTCGTACGACTGTTCGCGGCCGAGCTCGACAGCGGCGACAGTTACTTTCTGCTGCATCGTGCGGAAGACGGTGCGCGGCGCGAAGTGCAGGCGCTGAAGGAATGGTTGCTCGAGGAGTTTCGCGCCGATGCATGAGCGGATTCGCTGGGTGCTCAAAAAATGATCAGTTGTCCCCTTACGCGGCGCTGCCTAGATTGCGATCGTCCGCTGACAGATCGGGCAATTGCAATCAAGGAGAGCCAACCATGATTACTCGCACACTTTCATGTCTCGTCACCGCGGCATCGCTCGTGGTGTTGCCGGTGGTGGCCACAGCCGGTAGCGCCGAGAAAGCGGTGTCCACGTGCTCGGAGGCATTCATTCAACATCTTTCGACAACGTATGGGCCAGCGAACTATCGCGTCGCCAAGCCCGCGGGAATCGCGATAACGGACAGTCCGGTCACTGCCTATCACAAGCGCCGGATCGAGCTCACGCTCACCGCAGTGGAGAAGAGCTCCGGCAACTTGATCGCCATGATGGAGTGCACTGCCAAACCGTCCGGCGAGCTGATCGCGACCACGCATGTCCCGGCCGATTCAGCGCGCGCCGCGGCTCTGCGCCTGTCCGCGCGCAATACGAAGTGAGGCGCTGACCCCAAACAGCGTTCCTACTGCCTCCCGGATCCGGGTCGCCGAGCACCCCTCTTCTCGGTCGGGCTCGGGTTCGGGAGGTCCTCTTGAGCCCCGCCTGTCAACCGCCAGCCGCCAGACCCGTTAACCCTCTGTTGAGTGGTCTACTCGCGAGGTGTGCCATGTCCCGAGTGCTCTTTGCGGCCCTGCTGGCCGCGTTCATGGTCGCGGGTTGCGCTTCCAGTGCGTCGAGCAAGGTCTATCCGCGCCACCAGGCGCAACAGGCCTGGACCGTCGAGTACGGCAAGGTTGCCGGCGTCGATGCCGTCACCATCGAAGGCGAACGCACCTACCTTGGACGCGTCGGGGGCGGATACATCGGTTACGAAGTCGGACGCGCGGCCGTTGACGGATCAGGACGCGGTGTTGCGGGTGCTGTCGGCGCCGTCGCTGGTGCCGTGGCGGGCGGCGCGATCGAGGAGCGCGTGACGCGTCAGGATGGACTGCAGATCACGATTGACCTCGACAAGGGTTCAACGATTGCCGTCGTCCAGGCGGACGATCAGCAATTCCAGGTCGGTGAGCACGTCAAGGTCCTGCGCGGACATCGTGGGGCCGCACGGGTAGCGAAGATCTAAGGCACACTCACCCCAACCCTCTCCCGCTTGCGGGAGAGGGAGTGGAATGCGTCACTTCAGCATGCTCACGATGTAGCCGCCGGACTTCTCGTCATGTTCAAGCTTGACCAGGCCGCGCACCTGTGCTTCTTTGAGCAGATCATTGAATCCGGCAAAGCCGTGATAGGACTCGTTGAAACCGGGCAGGCGCCGCTTGAGTGCCTGCTTCACCATTGAGCCCCAGATCTTTTCCTCCTCGCCGCGTTCCTTGATGAGCGCCTCGAGAGTCCCGACCACCAGGTCGAATGCCTCCTGCTTCTTTTCTTCTTCTCCCTTGCGCACCGGCTTCTCGCCTTCGGGCTTTACCGCGGCCTTCTTCGGCGCTGCGCGCCGCTGGCTCGCCTTCTCGCGCACCAAGTCGTCGTAGTAGATGAACTCATCGCAGTTCGCGATCAGCAGGTCCGAGGTCGAATTCTTGACGCCGATGCCGATCACAACCTTGGCGTTCTCGCGCAGCTTGCTCACCAGCGGCGAGAAATCTGAATCACCGCTGATGATGACGAACGTATCCACGTGCGCCTTGGTGTAACAAAGATCGAGCGCATCGACGACCATGCGGATGTCGGCGGAGTTCTTGCCCGACTGGCGCACGTGCGGAATCTCGATCAGCTCGAACGACGCCTCGTGCATGGCGGCCTTGAACTGCCGGTACCGATCCCAGTCGCAGTAGGCCTTCTTGACCACGATGCTGCCCTTGAGAAGCAAGCGCTCGAGCACTTTCCGCATGTCGAACTTGTCGTACTTGGCTTCCGCGACGCCGAGCGCGATGTTCTCGAAGTCGCAGAAAAGGGCCATATTGTGGATCTCTGTCGTCGCCACGATGGGTTCTCCCGGGCTGTGGTCGCGGGCGAAGTTTACGGGACTTTCACGCTCTGTCGCCAAAAATAGACGCTTCGACCGCTTGAGGGCGGCATCCCGAGTGCTGCATAGTCCAAGCCCTAACGAGTGAGCGCGCGGCCTCGAGGGGAAGCTCAATGCGCGATCCCAAGGATCCGTCCGACAAGACGCCGGAAGCGATTCGCCTGGTTCCATCACGGGCCGAAGGCGCGCGCGTGCTTTACGTCATCAATCTCAGCGCCTCGACGACTCCGATGCCGCTCGAGATGCCCGAGGTCCGGGGCTTTTTCGATCTCGCGGTGTTTCGTTCGCGGCGGCTGGAGGACGGACGCGACCGTTACCGATTGCATCTCGGCTATTTCGAGTCGCGGGGCGACGCCGAACGCGCCCTACCGGAAGTACAGCGCCGATACCCGACCGCGTGGATCGCCGCCGCGCCGCGCAGCGGACTCGGCTCGCTCGATGACACCGACGTTTCCGAGTTCCGCCTGCTTCATTCACCGGCGCGCGTCCTGCCCACGGAAAGCGCACTGGGTGAGGCAGGGAAGGAACCCGGCGCGGTTCCGGCCGCCGCGCCGCAGCGCTACGTGGTGCAGCTGGTGTGGTCGGAAGAGCGCATCGATCCCGGCCAGATTCCGCAGCTCGCGATCTACGACGCCTACACGGTCTATACCGTCACGCTGATGCGCGGCGGCAAGCGGCTATATGGCGTTCGCCTGGGTTTCTTCACCAGCGTGACCTCGGCGCGACAGATCGCGCTCTACGTGCGACCCGATTTCCCGGGCGTGGCCGTCGTGCCAATCAGCAGCCGCGAATTCGACGTCGCGCGCACGATCGCCTGGCATCGCGAAGCCCGCACCGTGATTGGTGCCGACGCAGAGTCGATGCCGATGCCGGCGCAGCCGGAGTTTGCCCCTGCGCCGGCATCAATCGGCGCGCCCGAACAGAACGCGCCGGTGGCATCGACTGCAGCTGCGCCCGCCCACCCCGCACCGGTCGCTGCGCAATCAGCGCCGGCAATTGCACCAGGACCTGCGCCGGTTGCTGCTGCCGACCCCGTCAAGGTCGTGTCGGCAAAGCTCGTGAAATCGCCCACGCCGACACCCACGATGTTGGCGCGCGAGCAGTCGCGCAAACGACGCCCCGCGTTCAGCCGCGAAGAGCTGCTTGAGGCACTCGGGGCCAACGATCTGTCTCTGCCGCGCAGGCGGCATGATCCAGTCACAGAACCCGGAATGCAGTATCCGGGCGTCGGTCCGGCTACCGCTGTCAGCGCGCCCAAACGCGAATCGAAGCTCGGGCGCCTACTCCATCGCCTCACGAACCGGCACCGCTAGTCTCCCTTTCCTACGTGCCGGAGCGGAGCGGGGTGAGGGTCCACTCCCTCTCCTGCCTGCTGGAGCGGACCGCGGTGAAGGTCCACTCCCTCTCCCGCTTGCGGGAGAGGGTTGGGGTGAGGGACCGTCATCGCTTCCCAGACGAGTAAGCCGCTGGCGGCATCGAGCGCGATGAGGCGGCCATCGATCATGCCGACGTGCACTTTGTAGTTCCACGCGGCAGCGCCACGATTGACGAGTTCGCAGCAGGCGTTCACCGCTTATTCGCGCGGCACCTTGGGATCCTACGTCCACAGCAGCGCACCGCGGCGCGCGTCGAGAGCATGCACGCGACTCCAGCTGCTCGTGACGTAAATGACGCCATCGACAACCAGGGGCGTCGCTTCTCGTGGGCGTGCGTCGAGGGGCAGATCGCGATGCCACGCGAGCTTGAGCTCGGCGACGTTTTGCGAGGTGATCTGCGTGAGGGGACTGAAGCGGTGCTCGTCCTAGGTGCGGCCGTGAGTCATCCAGTTGCGAGGATCTCTCCCGGTCGTGCCCAATCGTGCCGCATCGACTGCGGAAAGCTCGACATCCTTGGGCCGCGTCGTATCCGCTGTGCCGTCCTCGCCGCGATTGCACGCGGCGAGGAGGCACGCGAAGCTCAAACCAACGAACGCAAGTCGTCCCGACTTGCGCGCGCGGGGACTAGAAGCGGCGCGGTCGCCCGCCACCGGTGCGTGGCTTGTCCTGCGCCTCGTTGACACGCAACGGGCGGCCATCCATCTGGTGGCCGTTAAGGCTTTGAATCGCCCGGGCTGCATCGGAATTCGACATCTCGACGAAACCGAAGCCTCGTGGCCGGCCCGTGTCGCGATCGGCGATCAGCGTAAGTGATTCGACAGTCCCGAACTGCGCGAACAGCGCGCGCACGGATGCCTCATCAGCGGTAAACGGCAGATTGCCGACATAGATCTTGGTCATGAAGAGTCACTCTCTAAGGAAATGAAGTTAAAAGGAATCGCGCCCTGACGGGACGACTATCTGGCTCGAGGAAAACTCGGATGTTTGGGCCCGGACCGGGTCGGTAGCGCCGGATCGGCGAACGAAGTCAGGGCAGACATAGGGAAAGCGCACAAGCCGGCGCGCACTTTACACGAATCCCGCCCCGGCGTCGAAACGAAGGCTCCTGACGGCCCCCTTAGACGCAGATTTTGCTCGTATTTATCCCCGTCAGGACCTAAGGTAGGCACATGAGTATCGCCTTCCGGGCCGCGGTATCCGCGGCCGTCACCGAAGAGCCCTATGCCCTAGCCTCCATCACCCCGGCGACCTCCCCGGTGGCCGAAGACGCGCGCGACTGGCATTGCTACGTCATCACGCAGGGCACCAACCGGATCGTTGGCCACCGCCCCGGCAGTCTCGAGTCCGTGCGCCTCGCCGCGGAGGATCTGGTGGGCCGTTTGAACGCCCGCCGCAGCGTCCCCTCCGGACGCCGCAACCTGGTCATCGGCCCCACGAAGAAGTCATAACAGCTGCCGTCGCCGGTCGAGGCCGCCAGGCAGCTAACGCTGAATTCGATTGCGGCCTCTTCGCGCGCGAGAACTCGCGCCAGAGTAGCGCGCGCAAGTGCAAGCTCGAGCCCAACTTCGGGAACCCCGATCGCCGGCGTAGCATTAAAACTGGCAGCGTCGGACATTCTCAACTCAGGGGACAACCATGTTCATGAATGCCGTGTGGCTCTTTGCGGTCGCCGCGCTCGTCGGCGTCTATATGGCCGTGCTGCACTTTCGCGGCCGTACCCCGCCGCCTGTGGCCGCCGCCGTGTTGCACGGCGTGCTGGCGGTTTCCGCCGTGGTCGCCTTGCTAATGGGCGTGATGGCGACCGGTTGGGGGACCGTGCAGGCCAAGGCGCTCGGGATTTTTGTCCTGGCCGCGTTGGGTGGCCTCTATCTCGTCAGCTTTCACTTCCGCGGCAAGGCCTTGCCGAGCGCGGTCGTGGTCATTCACGGCATGGTGGCTGCGATCGCCTTCCTGATTCTCGTGGTCGCCGTGTTCGCAATCGCATGACCCGTGGCTCTTGAGTCGATGGTCAAGGTGGGGTCATTATTTGGCCCCTCCCGAGCACCACGACTAAAGAGGAGTGCTGACCATGAGCAAGGGCCAGGATAAGAGGAAGGAAGCAAAGAAAAAACCACAGAAAACCCTCGAGGAAAAGCGCGCCGAGAAGCGCGCCAAGAAAGCGGCCCGCGGATTCTGATCTCATGCGCGCACGGCACCGAGCGCTGGTTCGCAGCGCATTTCTGGCCGCGGCGCTCGCCTCCGCCGCCGCTTTCGCGATCGAAACCGACAGCTCCAGCTGGGACCTTCGTCCTCTCGTGAGCGAGGCCCGGGAACTGATGGGGGTGGCCCGCAAGCAGACGGCTGACCTCGACATGCGCTTGTCACGTTCTGCGGCAACGTCGGGTCCATCCGGCCAGTACAGCGGCGCCGCCGCGCGACCCAGCAGCTCGTACGAGTATTCCGAGCTCAAGCGCACGGTGACGCGCCTGGGTGAGATTGGCAATGACGTTCTCGACCGCGCTTCACGTTGCGGTGACGATTCGCGCAAGATCGCCCTCGACTTCCGATCGAGGACTCGCAAGTTGTCGAGCTCCTTGAGCCGTGTCGCATCCTCCAGCATGAATTTCGCGCGCATGACGCTCACAAACGTCGAGAGGGACCTCGACGCAATCGAGCAGCAACTGCAAGCGGTCGCCACTCTTTCCGGATGCCCGCGCGGTGAGGACGCCGGCGATGCCGAAGCGGAAGACGCCGGCAAGTCCGGCTAACGCAGATTCTGATCGAACCAGCGATAGCCGAGGTAGAGACCCGCGGCCCCAGTGACTGCGCTCAACAAGACCGCGACGCCCAGCGCGACGTGCGCACCGAGCCACCAACCGGCCCAGCCCAGCACGAAGGCGCACAACCAGCCTATGATCGTTCGCATCTGATCTGTAGAACTCGTGGCCAGCGACAGTTTACGCGGCCGGTTACAGCACGCGAAGATGAGGCGATTGCAGGAGTCCACGCCATGAACAGGGGTTTGGACCTCGCCGCCCTGGCTTACCGGTTCGCGGCAGAACAACAGGAGGGATGATTTCCAAATGAACGCGCGCGTAAGTTGGCTAGCTGGATTCGCCGTGCTCGCGCTGCTCATCACGCCGATGTCGGCGTGCCGACAGAAGGAAGCCGCACAGCCACCGACGCCCACGCCCGGAGCGCCCGGCGTCGAGGGCGAAGGCGGCGGATCGCTCCCGCCACCCACAACCAGCCGTGCCATCCTCTATCAGCGCAATCACGGCGGCAGCGGCGGTCCTTGGGACTTGCGCCGGATCGACGCTGACGGCACGAACGATGTCGAGATCCTCGCGGACGGCAACTGGAACCTCGAACCCGCGTGGAATTGCCGCAAGAGGGCGTTCGCATTCGTCTCGAACCAGGCCGACGCGTTCCTCATATTCATCTCGGACGATGGGGTCGGGGGCAGCCTTCGTCAGGTGACGTCGCCGATTCCCGGCATGACCAATCAGCACGATCGCTACCCGAGCTGGCAGACCAGCATCGCCGGTATCGATCAGATCGTTTTCACCAGCAATCGCCCCGACCAGCGGCGACGGACGGGTGTGTTTCAACTGTGGGCCATGCGCTCGAGCGGTGGCGCGCTGCATCAGATCGTGGCCTCCGCTGGCAATGACTCGCAGCCAGTGTGGAAACCGGGGACCAGCCTGATCGCCTTCAGCTCGGATCAGGCCGACGGCAATTACGAGATCTTCACGATTGAAAACGGTGGATTGCAGCTGGCGCGCGTCACTCAGCTCGTCGGCCGGCGGGACGTCCACCCGACGTGGTCGACCCAGGATCAGATCGCTTACGAGAGCTCGAACCCGCGGGAGACCGACACCAGCATCGTCATATCCCCTGCTGCCGGCGGTGATGCGCGGACGGTCAAAGCGACCACCACCCTGATCCCGCGCAACGTCGATCCCGCCTTTTCACCAGATGGGAACGAGATCGTGTTCGCCAAGCAGGACGCCACCGGCCAGTTCGATCTCTACATCATGGATCGCAACGGAGGCAACGAAAAACAGGTCACCAACACGCCGAACCTGAGCGAGCGCGAACCCGAGTGGATTCACGGGCCATCCGACTTCTGCCCGTGAGGCCTATTCTTCGCGCGCCAGGGAGTGAATGCGGGCCAGGTTGAGCCCACCGGCAGCTCCCCAGCCGGCCTCGCCCTCGGGCACCTTGGGCCGAAACTTTTCGTAGAGCCTGTAGGCCTCGTGCACCAGCGAGGCACGGTCGCGTGACTTGGCGAGCGCGTGCATCGCTTTACATGTCGGCCGAAGCGCGTCGCCAAATTTGCTCTCGAGATATCTCTCGACACTCGCGGGATCGACCGGTTTATCCATTGCGACCGCGCGAAGGCCCTCGCCGGTCCGGAGCACCGGCACGGCTCGATGCAACAATTCAACGTGAAATACACCCGCAGCACGCGCCTTCTTCTCGCGCTCGGCGCGCACGCTGGCCGGCGAAGGTTTGAAGAGTCCGAGGGCCTTACCCTTGGAAAACGCGTTGAGCCCGGCCACCGCGCGCCCGAGCGTCAGCGCCTCGTCGTGATTGAATCCGAGCCGCTCCGCGACGATCGCTGCCCACAAAGTCAACACCGGTGCGCGATTGATGCGAATGATGGTCGTCGATGCCAACATATCAGCATCGCGCGAGCGAGTCGCGCCGATGCGCAGTCATGGCTTTCCGGCCAGCAACCTGGCCGGAAGGAGAATGATCGCGCGGAGGAGTTCGAAGACGCCCTCGACGGCAATCCCCAGTAACCGAAATGGGAGAGACAACAGCCACACGATCGGCCAAAGGATGAGCGCCAGCAGCGCCAACGGCCAGCAAAGCACCAGCAACACCAACCACAATAGAAACTTCATCGCGTCATCTCCTTCTTCACCCCCTCTCCCCACATCAGTGGGGAGAGGGTTGGGGTGAGGGCTCCTAATGGCTCGGCGCTGACCACACTTCCCGCGTCTCCCTGAACACCGGCAGTTCTTCACAGCGCGCCACGTGCAGGCGCAACACCGGATAGTCCCCAGGCGTGAGCGCCGCAGCCAGCGTGCGCTCGGGTCCGGCCAGCTCGTCCTCCGGGAAAGCCTTCTTGGTGCAGACCGGCAGCATCAGATTGAACTCGCCGGGCGGATAGTCACTTGTATCCGCGAGCGTCTTTACATACGCGACCATATTCCTGATGTCGTCGTCGCTGAGGCTGCCGCCCTGGGGTGGCATCAGCGGCGAGAGACCCATCGCGTGCCCGCCGTGCCTGACGACCATCTCCCAATCGCGCACGGGCTCGCGACTATTGAATAGCGGATCCAGTTCTACTGACACAGTCGAGTCCGGCGATCAGCGCGGTTCGACCACGACTTCCGTTTTCACGGAGTTCGCGATGTAGCAGGATTCGTGCGCTCGATGATGAAGCGCGTCGAGCTCGCTGGAGGAGGGGGTTTTGTCCGACCAGGCGATGCGCGGCCGCAGCCGGACTTTCACCATCCCCATGGCGCCCTGGGCGAATTTCCCGAGCTCGCCAACCGCCTCATCCTCGTAACGATCGATCACGAACCCGGCCTTCGCGGCGTAGAAGAGAAAGAAGAGCATGTGGCAGGAGGAGAGAGAGGCGATGAACGCTTCCTCCGGGTCCACGGCATCCTCTCTGGACAGGGGCAACGGTACCGATTTCGGCGCGCTGGACGCGGGCACGACAGTACCGCCATCGAAGCGCCAAGAGTGACCCCGCGAGTATTTGCCGTCATTGAAGGCCGCGCCGGCTGCGCGTTCCCACACGACGGTTGCAGTATGCGTGCTCATGCTTCCCTCCGAATTCTAAGTACGCCGACTTTGGTGCCTGACTCGTTCAGCTTAGATTAGGCAGCTCGCGAATACACCCTGACGCATGTCGCGGGGGGTAATGCCCAAGAACCTTCGACCAATCGCCGCGACTGATGTCGCCGCCGAAGTGGATCACGGGTGGTAGCGAGCAGGCGTACACTCGAGCGCGTGAAAACCCTCGCTGCTGTCGTGAGTAGCCTGTGCACTGGCCTGCTCATCATCATCGGCGCGGCCTCCACCGTTCGCGCGGCGGACTCCTACACGGCGGCACGACAGGCGCTGCTCACCGAGATCGAACAGGACGTTCGCGACACCGCGCTGTATCTCAACAGGCGCGCACTCGATGAGCGCGTCATGCGCGCGCTGGCGAAGGTGCCGCGGCATGAGTTCGTGCCCGCCGACCAGCGCAAGCATGCGTATGACAATCGTCCCCTGCCCATCGGCCATGGCCAGACCATATCGCAGCCTTACATCGTCGCCATCATGACGGATCTCGTCGAGCCCAAGCCCGGCTGCCGCGCGCTCGAGGTCGGTACCGGATCGGGGTACCAGGCCGCGATACTCGGCGAGCTGTGTCAGAAGGTCTACACGATCGAGATCATCGACGCCCTCGGCACCAAAGCGAGCTCACGACTCAAAGAGCTTGGCTACGCAAATGTCGAGGTGCGCATCGGTGACGGCTATTACGGTTGGGCTGAGCACGCGCCCTTCGACGTGATCGTCGTGACGGCGGTGGCCAGCCACATTCCTCCGCCGTTGCTGACGCAGCTCAAGGCGGGAGGACTCATGATCCTGCCGGTCGGCACGCGCTTCACCGCGCAGCAACTCGTGCTGGTCCGCAAAGCCGAGGACGGTCGCATCACGACGCGCCAGGTTCTCCCGGTCGCATTCGTTCCCCTCACCGGCAGTCATGAATGAGCGCCAGCCGCTCGCGTCCGTTGCCGTAGTCGCCTGCGCAGCGCTCGCGAACGAGATTCTGCTGACGCGGTTCTTCGCGATCGTCCATTGGCATCACTTCGCCTACATGATGATCAGCCTCGCGCTGCTGGGCTTCGGCGCGAGCGGCACTTTTCTCGCGCTCGCCTGGCGCTGGCTCATCGAGCGCTACGCGCAAGCCTTCATCGCCAATCTCGTTCTGTTCGGCCTCTGCCTCCTTCTTGCGCCGCTCATTGCGCAGGCAATCCCGTTCAGGGCCGAGGAGTTGCTCTGGGATCCGTGGCAACCCCTGTGGCTAGTGGCCGTTTATCTCGTGCTCTCGATACCCTTTTTCTGCGCGGCCAACGCCATCGGTCTGGCCCTGATCGCATACCGGCGGGAGGCCGGTCGAATCTATGCGGCAGACCTGATTGGCGCTGGCGTCGGCAGCCTTCTGATTCTCGTCGCGCTCTACGTTCTCGCGCCGGAGGTTGCGCTCAAGTTCCTGGCCGCCGCCGGATTCATTTCGGCAGTCATTGCGTCGGCTGAGCTTCGATGGCGAAGTCCTCGCTGGCTCGCCGCGAGCATCGTCGGCGTGATCCTGTCCGCGGTCGTTCCCGCTGCATGGCTGCGCCCAGAGCCCGGGCCGTACAAGAGTCTGAGCCAGGCCTTGCGAGTGAGCGGCACGCGCATCGTCGCCGAACGATCGAGTCCGCTGGGCCGCGTAACCATCATTGAGAGCCCGCGCGTGCCACTGCGCCATGCACCGGGTCTCAGCTTGACGTCGACCAGTGAGCCGCCGCCGCAGCTCGGCCTGTTCACGGATGGCGAAAACATGGATGCCCTCACTGCGGCAATCGATGACCCTGGCCGGCTTGGATTTCTGGACGAGACCACGAGCGCACTGGCATATCAACTCGCGCGACCTAAGTCGGTGCTCGTACTGGGCGCCGGCGGTGGGCTCGAGATACTGCGGGCCCGGCACCTCGGCGTAAATCAGATCGACGCAGTGGAAGTCAACCGCCAGGTCGCGCGCCTGCTTACCTCCGACTATGGCGACTACACCGGCCGACTCGTCGACCAACCGGGCATCGCGCTGAAGATAGGCGAGCCGCGGGGCTTTCTCGCAGCGAACGACAGCCGCTACGACCTCATCCAGATGTCGCTCACGAGTGCTGCAGGCGGTGGGCTGAGCGGGCTGAGCGAGGATTACCTCCTCACCGTGGAAGCCCTGCAGCTCTACTACCAGCGGCTCTCCCCCGGGGGATTCCTGTCGATTACGCGGTTCGTGCAGGTGCCGCCGCGCGACGGACTGAAGTTGCTCGGGACCGCGATCGCAGCGCTGCGTGCTTCGGGCGTGACGGACCCCGGGAGTCGGTTATTGATGATTCGCAGCTGGCAAACGGTGACGCTCCTCGTCAAGAACGGCGCAGCGACCCCCTCCGAAATCATTCGCATGCGTGACTTCTGTGAACAACATTCATTCGATGTCGCATGGTTCACCGGAATGCGCCGCGAGCAGGCCAATCTCTACAACGAGCTGCCGGAGCCCTGGTTCTACGATGCCGCCCGCGCTCTGTTGGGCGCGGAGCGAGACCGCTTCATTGCGGCCTACTCCTTCGACATTCGACCCGCGACCGATGATCGGCCCTACTTCCAGAACTTTTTCCGCTGGTCGTCGTTCAGGGAGGCATGGAAGGCAAGAGGTCGCGGTGGGATGGCGCTGCTCGAAGCCGGTTATCCGGTCCTCGTCGCCACGGTCGTGCAGGCGATGCTGGCCGGCCTGCTGTTGATCGTCGCGCCACTCGCGATGTTGAAGCGGCAAACGCTCGCCAGGGGTTCGAGGTGGCGCGTATTCGTGTACTTCGCAAGCATCGGACTGGCGTTTCTCGCCGTGGAGATTGTGTTCCTGCAGAAGCTCTTGCTATTCGTGCCGCAGCCCACCATCGCGCTTGCTTTGGTCCTCGCGACCTTTTTGATCGGCGCAGGGGCAGGAAGTGCGTGGAGCAGCCGCGGAGTCTCCGCCGCTCGAGGTCGTCGACGTCCTATTGGCGCCGTCATTGCAGTCGTAATCATCGGCGCGCTTTACTCGG
>DATBVX010000286.1:0-4950 GCA_036515135.1 Steroidobacteraceae bacterium | reverse complement strand
AGTCATGCATCGAGTTGCGTATCACCCCCATCCCAACCTTCCCCCGTCAAGGGGGAAGGAGCGGATTATTACGCCGCCTTCAGGCGGCTCACGGGGTGCGAGCGCCTTTGAGGCGCTCACCCAATAAGCCCCCGGCTTTGCCGGGGGTCATTTAACACGAGCCCTTCAAGTGTTCACATTCCGTTCTTTCTCTGTGCTCTCTGTGATCTCTGTGGCCGATGCCCTTTAAGCCGACTGTTTTGCCGCAGCGGACGCTGTCAGCGCGTCGGTTCGCGCTCATCTCGCTGCTCGGGCTCGCGTGGGTACTGAGCGCGCATGGCGCCGAGCCGGGCCAGAAGCCGGCGGCGAAACCGATGGGGCTGCCGGTCAAAGCAGCCGCGGCGCGCTCCGGCACCGTCACCGCTGAAATCACCGCGGTCGGTACGCTGCTCGCGGACGAGTCGGTGGTCATCCGGCCGGAGGTGGCGGGCCGCGTCACCGCGATTCACTTCAAAGAGGGGCAGACGGTCGGCGCCGGGATGCGCCTGGTGACGCTCGATGCGACCGAGGTCAGGGCACAGGTGGATGCGACCCGTGCGGACGAACGCTTGAGTGCGCAGCGCGCGCAACGCGCCGCGGAACTCTTCACGAAGAACTTCATCAGCCAGCAGGCGCTCGACGACGCACGCGAGGCGTACCGGAAAGCCACCGCCAGACGCCAGGAAGACGAGGCGCGGCTCGCCAAGACCGAGATCCGCGCGCCGTTTGCCGGCACCGTCGGTCTGCGGCAGGTGAGCGCGGGCGCATACCTGCGAGCGGGGGACGATATCGTGCGCCTCGACCGGATCGACGCGCTGAAGCTCGATTTCAGGGTGCCCGAAGTGTTTCTGGGGCGGCTGCGCAAGGACCAGCCCGTCGCGCTCCGGGTTGATGCCTACCCGGGGGAGAATTTCACGGGCCAGGTGTACGCGCTGGAGACCACGGTCGACGACAAGACCCGCACCGTGCTGACGCGGGCGCGCGTCGCGAATCCGGGCGGCAGGCTGAAGCCCGGCATGTTCGCGCGCGTCACGCTCGAACTCGGGAGCCGGGCGAACGCCGTGCTGGTGCCGGAGCAGGCGCTGGTGCCGCGCGGCGACAGGAACTTCGTGTTCAAGGTGATCGAGGGCAAGGCCGCGCTCGCCGAAGTCGCCATCGGCAGCCGCAGTCCGGGCGAAGTCGAGATCACGAAAGGCGTCGCCGCCGGGGAGATGGTGGTCACCGACGGACAGATGAAGCTGCAGAATGGTACGCCGGTGACGATCGTGCCGGACAAACCGCCCGCAGGAGCCGCACCAGGCAAGG
Source organism: Steroidobacteraceae bacterium (assembly GCA_036515135.1). Lineage (GTDB taxonomy): Bacteria > Pseudomonadota > Gammaproteobacteria > Steroidobacterales > Steroidobacteraceae > DATBVX01. Next base: position 3,627 of record DATBVX010000286.1, on the reverse strand, counting down.
GATGAGGGCGGAGGGATGAGGGATGAGGAGCGAACAACGACGAGCGATGGTGCAACGCACGAGACGCTACGCACTCTCAGTGATTCGACTGTATACGACGCTTTCCAAATCTACTGTTGCACAAGTGCTGGGCCGCCAGCTGCTGCGTTCGGCAACTTCGGTAGGAGCACATTACCGCGAAGCGTGCCGTGCCAAGTCCGCCGCCGATTTTGTCAGCAAGATAGAAGGCGCACTTCAGGAACTTGACGAAACGGGGTACTGGCTGGAACTGTTGGTAGAGTCCGAAACGGTTAGAGCGAATGATTGTGAAGCCTTGATTGCCGAGACGAACGAGCTGATCTCGATCTTTGTAAGCGTAGTCAGGACTGTTAAATCGTCGTCTCGATCGCGATAGGATTACGTGCCCTCCTCATCCCTCCGCCCTCATCCCTCCGCCCTCATCCCTCCGCCCTCATCCCTCAAGTGTTTCTCCCTGAACTTTCGATCCGCCGCCCTGTTCTCGCCACGGTGATGAGCCTCGTCATCGTGCTGCTCGGCGTGATTTCGTTCCTGCGCCTGTCGGTGCGCGAGTATCCGAAGATCGACACGCCGGTGGTCTCGGTGCGCACGGTCTATACGGGCGCGAGCGCGCAGGTGATCGAGTCGCAGGTGACGCAGCCGCTGGAGGATTCGCTCGCCGGGATCGAGGGCATCCGCACCATCAAGTCGGTCTCGCGCGAGGAGGTGTCGCAGGTCACCGTGGAGTTCGTCCCCGAGCGCAACGTCGATGCCGCCGCGAACGACGTGCGCGATCGCGTCGCGCGCGCGCGCGGCCGGCTGCCGGACGAGGTCGACGATCCGGTGGTGTCCAAGATCGAGGCTGACGCGCAGGCGATCATCTGGATGGCGTTCTACAGCGACCGCTACGACGCGCTCTACATCACCGATTACGCCGATCGCTACGTCGCGGATTCGCTGAAGGCGCTGCCCGGAGTCGCGTCGGTCATCATCGGCGGCGAGCGCAGGTTCGCGATGCGCATCTGGATCGACCGCGACCGGCTCGCGGGATTCGGACTCACGCCGCTCGACGTCGAGAATGCCCTGCGGCGGCAGAACGTCGAGGTGCCCTCTGGGCGCATCGAGAGCCGCAACCGCGAATTTACGGTGCTGACCGAGACCGATCTCCGCACACCCGAGCAATTTGACCAATTGATCATCACGGAGGCGCGCGGCTACCCGGTGCGGCTGAAGGACATCGGCCGCGCGCGGCTGGGACCGGCCGACGAGCGAAATATCGTGCGCGTCAACGGCAACCCGGCGGTGGGCCTGGGCGTGGTCAAACAGTCGACCGCCAACACGCTCGCCGTGGCGCACGCCGTGAAGGATCAGCTCCCGCGCATCCAGGCGGCGCTGCCCGAGGGACTCAAGGTGTTCATCGCTTTCGATTCCTCGCTCTTCATCGATGCCTCGATCAACGCCGTCTTTCGCGCGATCCTGGAGGCGATGGTGCTGGTGACGCTGGTCATCTTCCTCTTCCTGCGTTCGTTCCGCTCGACGTTGATCCCGTTCGTCACGATACCGGTGTCGTTGATCGGCGCGTGTTTCTTCCTGTGGCTGTTCGGCTTCACGATCAACATCCTGACGCTGCTCGGCATCGTGCTCGCGATCGGTCTGGTGGTGGACGACGCGATCGTGGTGCTGGAGAACGTCCACCGCCACATCGAGGAGGGGATGCGGCCGTTCGAGGCCGCGATCCGCGGCAGCCGCGAAATCGCGTTCGCCGTGGTCGCGATGACGGTGACGCTCGCGGCGGTGTTCGTGCCGCTGGTATTCTCGACCGGAAACACCGGGAAGCTTTTCACCGAATTCGCGTTGACGGTCGCGATGGCGGTGCTGGTGTCGGGGTTCGTTTCGCTGACGCTCACGCCGATGATGTGCTCGAGGCTCCTCAGGCACCACGCGAGGCACGGTGCGATCTACAACGCCACCGAGCGTTTTTTCACGGCGTTGAACGCCGGTTACCGCCGCTCGCTCGGCTGGGCGCTCAACCACCGGGCCTGGGTGGTGGCGGGCTACGCGGCGATCGTGGCGGCGATGCTCGGCCTCGGCTACACGCTCAAGTCCGAGCTCGCGCCGCTCGAGGACCGCGGCTTCATCCTCGGGGTGATGCTTGCGCCGGAAGGCTCGACGCTCGAGTACACCGACAGCTACGCGCGGATCTGGGAATCGATCTACAAGGAGGTGCCGGAGATCACGAGCTACTTCGTGGTGGTGGCGCCGGGCCTGGAGCGTCCGAACCCGGTGAACTTCGCGCTCTCGTTCGTGCGCCTCAAGCCCTGGAACGAGCGCAAGCGCAATCAGGTTGCGATCTCCAGGGAAGTCGGACCGAAGATGGCCGCGCTCATGCCGGGCGTGCTCGCGTTTCCCAACAATCCGCCGTCGCTGGGACAGAGCTTCCGCAATCAGCCGGTGCAGTTCGTGGTCCAGGGAAACTCCTACGATGAACTGGACCGCATGGTGGAGCGGATGATCGCGCGCGCGCGCACGAATCCGCAGCTCGTCAACGTGGACAGCGATCTCAAGCTCAACAAGCCGCAGCTCGCGGTCGAGCTCGATCGCGAGAAGGTCTCCGCGGTCGGCGCCGAGATCGAGGCAATCGGGCGCACGCTCGAGACGCTGCTCGGCGGCCGGCAGGTGACGCGCTTCAAGCGCGAAGGGAAACAGTACGACGTGATCGTGCGGCTGGAGGACAAGGACCGCGTGCAGCCGACCGATCTCACCTCGATTTATGTCCGGGCGCGCGACGGCCAGCTCGTGCAGCTTTCCAACCTGGTGCGGCTGAAGGAGACGGTGGCGCCCAAGGAATTGAACCACTTCAACCGGCTGCGGGCCGCGATCATCACGGCGAGCCTCGGGCCGGGCTACACGCTGGACGAAGCGCTCACTTTCATGGAGCAGGCGGCAAGGGAGGAGCTGGGCGCGGGCGTGCAGACGGCGCTCGACGGCGAATCGCGCGAGTACCGCGAGTCGGGCACGCAATTGCTCTTCATCTTCCTGCTCGCGCTGATGTTCATCTACCTGGTGCTCGCCGCGCAGTTCGAGAGCTTCGTCGCGCCGTTCGTGATCATGCTCACCGTGCCGCTTGCCATGACCGGCGCTCTGGCGGGGCTCCTGCTGCTGGAGGCGCTCTACGGTTCCGGCGGCACGCTCAATGTTTACAGCCGGGTCGGGCTCATCATGCTGATCGGGCTCATCACCAAGCACGGTATCCTGATCGTGGAATTCGCCAACCAGTTGATGGACCGCGGCAAGGACCGGTTCGATGCGGTGGCGGAAGCGGCGGCGCTGCGCCTTCGCCCGATCCTGATGACCACCGGCGCGATGGTGCTGGGCGCGGTGCCGCTGGCGATCGCAAGCGGGGCCGGCGCGGAAGCGCGCCGCCCGATCGGCTGGGTGATCGTCGGGGGCCTCGTGTTCGGCACGGTCCTCACGCTCTACGTCATTCCCGCGGCTTATACGTTGCTCGTGCGCAAGCGCCATCCGCCGGCTGAAGAGTTCATGACCGCACCGGCACCGGCAGCGCACTGAGAAACCACAGTGCCCATCATGGTGTCATTGCGGTGAGCCGAAGCCGCGAGCGAAGCGTGG
>DATBVX010000285.1:0-3394 GCA_036515135.1 Steroidobacteraceae bacterium | reverse complement strand
AGAAGGCTGCCGGGCAATCCCCGTCGCCGCAGGTCTCGCCTGCACCTACATTGGGGCTGATCGCCAAGGGCCACGCGCCCAGGAGATCAGTCGGGGCGAAGCCCGCCCTTGACGATCTCTCTCATAGAACGGACAAGTTTCAGCTGCAAGCGAACTATAACCAAAGCGGCGAAGCCGCTTCCGCAGCTTCGCTTGTCAGCTGCAAACATTGTTAGCCGGCGCGCTGCGCCTCTCAACCATGCGTCGCTAACGCCATCTGAGCCGCACAACACGCTGGACGCCAAGAGAGTCACTTGCTACGCCGAGCACGTGGGACCCTGAGGTGGCAACCAGCTGGCGACCAAGCAGATCGACCTCACGAGGCCATCGCACTGCCGCCAGCCGACGTCCCTCCCGATCGTAGACATCCGCCTCGCGTGGCTCGCCATCGCGCACTGACCGCTCAACCCACAGGTTCCCATCAGAGTCAAACGCAATACGGAGCACCGGTGTCTTGCGACGGGGCAATCCGGGGATGCTTGAAGCAGGTACACGAGCACGCGCCAAGAACTCGTCAATCGACTTCTGGCCTCGCTCGCGTTCAGCGTCGCTCAGGGGTGGCCCCTCAGCCGACTGACGGATCGCGCGGAGTCGGCGGGCGTCCCAACTGAACCACTCGACATCATACCGGCTAGTTACGACGCGTGCCCACTCCCCGTTGAGAGAATGTGCGACGAGGAAGGTCGGACCGAAGGGCTGGTAGTAGTAGACTGTGGACGGCACCGAGACACCGGGTGTCGTCGCTCTGGTCAATACGCTCCGGTCTCCAATGCTGTCTGCCGCCGGAGTTCGAATCGTGTCGACACGAACCACCTTCCCGTCGCGTCCGATATGGAAGCACGCTGGTTTCGACGTGCGTCCCGGGCCATAGATGGCACCGATGCTCACAATTCGGCCGTCGCCATCGAAGCCGATCGGCTCCACGCGATTCACACCAGGCGCGTGATCGTAACGCACCGAGGTCTGGAACGTGGCGCGAGTAGGACCGAGCTCGTACGCATTGAATCGGCGGTTGCCGTCGTCACGGACCCAGAGCAATCCCTCGTGATCAATTGTCGCCGCGATGGGGAAGGTGAACTCACCTGGACCCGCCCCCTGCCGGCCGATTGAGTACACGAACGCTCCGGAATTCTCGTACATGCGCACAACGTGGTCACGGAGGTCGGTCACAATGATTCGGCCATCCGGCGCGAAGGCAAGACCGCTGATCGCAACGAAGCTGTAATCCTCACGTGCTTCGATTCCGCCGATAGTCAGATCCACGGCCGCGGTGCGTCCGGGCGGGTCTTGCACCAGGACAGCAAGGGATGAGATCCCCGCGACCAGAATGCGCGGAACGCCTGAGGAAAGCGGCATGGGATCCTGCTTTAGGCTGTCACGTGCGGTGTAGGACCTGAACGTTCGCGGAGAGGGTATGCGATCGCAAGCTCAGAACGCGCCGGCTAACCGGATAGCGTTCAGCTGCGGCGGATCCAACAAGATCGCGCGGTGGACACGAGCGAAGCGAGTGCCTCCGCGCGTACCATAGCTCCGCCGCCAGCTGCAACGGCTGTTAGGCGGCATTGTTAGCGCCGTGTGAGGTGCACCCGTAGCTCGCGGGTGATCGGCCCGCATTGCGTCCCCTCAACGACAAGCCTCCGAGCGCTCCATGTGCGGTACCCCGGCGAGGATACTTCGACATCGTAGACGCCGGGCCGTGACCAGGCCAGATAGATGTGATCGCGTGTCTGCCACCCGATAGCGTCACGGCGTTCAACGAAGTTGGCGCCGCGGACGACGATATGGATCGGCATGGTCGAATCGGACTGCGCTTGCGGTACCCACAATTTGAAGGCTGCGTGGGCATCGCACGCCATGACCCCCTCAAGCTGCAAGGGTGACAATGCGAGGCTAACGTCGAGCGTCGTATCCGGCGGGAGGCGCGCTGGAAGAGACAGGCGTGCTTCCTTATACCCGAGGCCACGAACCGACAGCACCAGGGAGTCTCGAGCTATGAAACGCAGCGTGGCCGTACCGGCGGTATCGGTCACGGCTCGGGTCACAAGGCGAAAGGAGTCAGTCCCTTGGCTAAGGACTGCTGCGAAAGACATGGTGATGATAGTGCCGGAGTCGGACCTGATGCGCACACGTACCGTGGCGCTGTCTTGTGCGACCGTGTCACTTACGCAGATGGCGACCGCAAGCAGATGTGAGACTGCGTGGAAGGGTAAGTAGCGAAAACCGTTCCTCACAACACCTCCGACAGGCCGCCTAACGACTCGCGCTGAGCCGCAGCGCGTTCATGCTCTCTTCCACATGCGCTGTCGGCTCCAGCGCGCGGTTAGGCAGGTACTCCTGCGTAGGCGCCCCGCCTAGCGGCTTACTCGCCGCCACACATCGCGGAACGGCTCGTTCATGCCGGCCGACACCATGGTGCCTGATTCGATCTGAGTTGTGCCGGCATCTTCGAACGTGCGCTCCACGGTAACGGTCCAGCGCTGTCCATTCGGGTTGCCTCCCACACCGGCATAGGAGATCTTCGACTGTGTCACTACAAAGGCTCCCTCGCTCTGGCTCCACGTGCCGTCGGACAAGACCGAGGAGTACTTGACCTGCCGTGACGTTCGGTCCCAAAACAGGAGCCACTTCCACATGAGGTCTCCCATCTGGCCCTCGCATTCGACGACGGTGTTCTTGAGGATCCATCGGCACGTCTCAGTTGCGGCAACGCGATCGATCGTCGCCGTCCAACGCCCCACCATCAGCGCGCCCACCTGCTGGATTTCCGACGACGCTTGGTACGCGCCGGACTCGCCAGCGCGTGGAGACTCAGCCCGCAGTACTAGGCCTAAGGGACTCAGGTTCATGGCGACAACAGAGCCGAAGCCAAGCAGGAATACTTCGCGCACCACCTGGTTGCCACTCATCATCCCCTCCTGGAGCACATGGATCGTGATCGCCGTCGACTCGACGGCGGTCTGCCTAACTTGGTTTTCTCCTTCTTGGAGGTTACGACGGGGCTGGATACTCGGTAATACCACGCCTCCTAACGCACTAATCGGTCCCCTGCACGTCCAACGGGCTCCGGACCCCACGGCCACCCCGATTCAACACGTGCGTATGAATCATCGTCGTGCTCACGTCCGTGTGACCCAATAGTTCCTGGACGGGCCGGATGTCGTAGCCGTCCTCCAGCAGGTGCGTCGCGAACGAGTGCCGCAACGTGTGACACGTCGCGCGCTTGGTCACGCCTGACGCCAGTACCGCCCGGCGAAACGCGCGCTGCACAACCGTCTCGTGCATATGATGCCGCCGCACGATCCCAGTGCCGGGCTCCACATACCGCCGCGACGCCGGGAATACCCACTGCCATCCA
>DATBVX010000284.1:0-2718 GCA_036515135.1 Steroidobacteraceae bacterium | reverse complement strand
TCACGATCAAGGATGGCCCGACGTTCACCGAAGAGCTGCTCGCGTTCAGCGAGAAGGACCATTCTTATCAATACCGGATCATCGAGTCGCCGCTACCGCTACAGGACTATGTCTCCACAGTGTCGGTCGCGAAAGGCAAGGACGGTAAGACGGTGGTCACGTGGGTCGGCAACTTCAAGCGCAAGAATCCCGCTGACAACCCGCCCGAGGCAGAGAGCGACGCCGGCGCGGTCGATCTGATCAAGGGCGTCTATCAGGGTGGTCTGGCGAACCTCAAGAAGCAGCTCGAAGGCTGACGTGAGAAGAGAGGCTAGCGCTCCACGGCCACCTTCAACTTCATGAGTGCGTGATCCCACTGTTGCGCGATCGCCTCGAGCGAGCGCCGCGCCTCTTCCAGTTGCAATGGTTCGAACTCCCACAGGCGTTCGCGCCCTACTTTGACGTCGCGCACCAGGCCCGCATCTGCAAGCACGAGCAGGTGCTTCGTGACGGCCTGCCGCGTGATGTCCGTTCCGGAGGTGAGCTGCGCGATCGACATCGCCCCGCCGGCGCACAGGACAGCGATGAGACGCAGGCGTGTCATATCGCCCAGCGCCGCGAAAATCGGCGCGGAATTGCGTAGCGCCGGGTTCTTCAGCGGCGCGCCTCTCGAAGGCGCCCTAAGACGTGGCGACATGCTTTTCGATGTTCTTCATCTGCTCGTCCCAGCCGCCGCTATTCATTCGAAACGCTTCCAGACGACGCGCCGGCGGGACGTTGTCAAAGCCGGATTCGACGACGCTGAGCAGTGTGCCCCCGTCGACTTCCTTCAACTCGAAAACGACCAGCGTGGTCGGCTCTTGCGAATAGTCGACGGAGGGCTCAACGGCGGCAGGATGCCAGCGCCAGGACAACAATCGCTCCGGCTCCACGCGCTCGATCAGCACGTCGAAGACGACGTGCTCGTACCCGGGATAGGTGATCTGCCCCTGCACACGCTTGCCGGCCGCGAAGGCTTTTCCCTTGAGAGCCACGCCGAACCAGCCGCCGAACTCTTCGGCGTTCGACAGGGCACGCCACACCCGCGCGCGTGGCGCCTTGAGCAGGATCTTTCTTTCAATGCGATCTGTGGATGAGTTCATATGCAACCTTCTGGCTGCATATTAAGCCGCTCACGTTTGTGATGCAACCTTCTGGTTGCATGTAGCCCCGCCGCGCTTATCGTGCACCGCTTGCCTTCGCGATTCCTCCCAGCACGGCGCATAGCGTGCCCAAGTCAATGTTGCCGCCTGACACCACGCACACGACTTTGCCGCTCCCTGCCTTGCCCGAGAGCGCGCACGCCACCGGGCACGCACCCGCGCCCTCGGCGATGATGTGGTTGCGCTCGGCCATCAGACGCAATGCCGCGGCGACCTCGTCGACGCTCGCGACCAGCGCACCGTCGATCAGCGCTTGCGCGCTTGCGAACATTTGCGGAAAGACGGTCTTGCTGCCGATGCCGTCGACGAACGAAGGCTTGTAATCCACCACCTGCGGTGCTCCCGCGGCGAGTGACGCGGTGAGTGGCGCGGCCGTCACGACTTCAGCGGCAAACAGCCGGCAACCGGGTCGCATGGCCCGTACCGCGGTCGCAATTCCACACGTCAGCCCTCCCCCGCCCCACGGGATCACGATTGCATCCACCTCGGGTAGCTCCTCCAGAATTTCCAGCGCAATGGTCCCGTTGCCCGCCATCACGTAGGGATCATCAAATGCATGAATGAACCTCGCGTTCACGCCAGGGTACGCGCACTCCTGAAACGTCTGCCACCAGCGCTCGAAGGGGACTTTGATCACGCGCCCGCCAAGCCGCTCGATGGCCTTGATTTTTGTCTCCGGCGCGCTGTCCGGGGCGACGACGGTGCATGGGATGCCCAGTTCGCGCGCGCGCCATGCGACGCCCTGCGCCATTTGCCCGCCGACGCAGTGAGCACTCCGCGCTTCAGCTGCTCCGTGGGAATGTGCGCCATCGCGTTGGTCGCGCCCCGGATCTTGAACGACCCGATCGGTTGAAGATTCTCGAGCTTGAGAAAGATCTCGGCCGGCGCATCGAACACGTTGAGGCGCACCAGCGGCGTACGGATGGCGGAGCCGACGATGCGACGGCGGGCCTCCTGAATGTCATCGAGTTTCGGTAACATCTCGACGATGGTACGCCCGTGCCCGGCTCGAGCGTACGCATGAAAAGATCCCGGCGGTTCGCGCCGAGTCCTGAACAGCCCCTACCAATGTCCGTTTTTCGACGACGCTGGAATCCTGACTCTCTGAACTCTTAACGATGCAGTTTGCCCGAGTCGACGATCGCCTGCAGATCGCTTCCGGTGACACCTAGGCCCGCGAGCGCGTCCTCACCCGAGGCGGCAGAGACTGACCAGTCATCAGCGATCCTCACCACCAGCTGCATCCCTGGCTCGAAGACGAAACGCTGGTCACCCAGCTCTACGAACTCGCCCTTAAACCTCATGGCGTAGCGCAGGTACCTGCGCGGACTGCACTCGGTCAGCGAGCCGTTTGGCTCGAACTGCGCCCATGTCATGCGGTGAGCCACAACTTCCGGACTGCGAGCCGTTCCCATCCCACCTCCGGCCCATTTCCAGCCGCTGTCGCGTGGCGGCACGACATGTACGGCGAATGCGTCCTTCGAGACATTCCAATCACACGCCCCCTGCTCATTGCAGGGCACGCCAGTGCAATAGC
>DATBVX010000283.1:0-4629 GCA_036515135.1 Steroidobacteraceae bacterium | reverse complement strand
CGCGGACAGGCGGCGCAGCGCCTGCGGGCCGGTGTAGTAGTTGTCCTTGTCCCAGGCGTAGCCGGCGAGCACCGAGCAGATATGCCGGCGAATGGGCTCGTCCTGGCGCGGATGGAAGATGACGTCCTGGAGAGACCCGTCATACCAGCCGCGCACGAAAGCGCGAAACGTCTCAACGCCGTATTTCAACGGTGCATCGAATTCGGCAACCCAATCAACGCTTTCGCCGCGCAACTGCCGATCGAGCGTCCGGGTGGCGAGGCTCGCCGACTGCATCGCGATAGTCACGCCGGATGAGAACACGGGGTCCAGAAACTCTGCGGCGTTGCCGAGCAGCGCAAAGCCCCGGCCGTGCAGCGCGCTGACGTTGGCCGCGTAGCCGACGATCTCGCCGACCTGCGCGACGGGCTTCGCCTGCACCAACAACGCGGCAAGCGAGGGTTCCTGGTTCACGATCTGCCACAGCCGTTCGCTGGTGCTGCCCTCGAAGCGCTGATGGAACTCTCGCGTGGCGACGACGCCGAGGGAGCTGCGGCCATTGGAGAATGGAATGAGCCAGTACCAGACGTCGCGGTGCTCGGGGTGGATGCTCACCCGGATCTTCTGGCGATCGAAGGCGCCGGCGGCGACGTGGTCCTCGATGTGCGTAAAGAGCGCCGCCCGCACCGGAAAGTCCGATGCGCGTTCCAGGTTCAGCAGCCGGGCCAGCGTCCTGCCAAATCCGCTGGCATCGAGCACGAAGCGCGCATGATGACTGGCTCGCTCGCCGGCGGCATTGCGGCTGTGCACGCACGGCAGATCGCCCGAGAAATCGACGCCAGTGATCTCGACCTCGTAGCGCACCTCCGCTCCCTGACGAGCGGCATCGTCCGCGAGGACCTTGTCGAAATCGGCGCGCGGCACCTGGAACGTGTACCCGTAGCCCGCCGTGCTCTTCTCGGCAAAGTTGTATTCAGAGCAATGATCATTGTAGACGAACGCAGCGCCGTTCTTGAACTGAAAGCCCCTGGCTAGCACGGCCTCGAGCATGCCGGCCTCCTCGATGAAGTGCATGCTGTTCGCCAGCAGGCTCTCGCCGATCGAGAAGCGCGGAAATTTCTGCCGTTCGAGAACCAGCACTTCGTAACCGCGGCGCGCGAGCAATGCTCCCGCCATCGCGCCGGCAGGTCCTGCACCGATGATCAGAACGTCAGCCATGGCCGCCTCCCGCACTCGCCGCATCAGGTCGCCCACGCCGCCACGCATCCGCGCCGACTGCGATCAGCCAGCAGCACGCAATGCCGATGAGCAGCGTGAGCCCGATCGAACTGATGAGCGGCGTAGCGCTGAACGCAAGCAGGCCGAAGGATAGCATCGTGGTCGCTGCGGAGAGCGACACCGCCAGGAGCGCACTGGCTCGTTCGGCGCGCGCCTCGCGCAGGAAGATCGCGTAGTCGACACCCAGCGCGAGCAGCAACAACAGTCCCAGCACGGCGAACAGATTCACCGCCAGGCCGAGAATGCCAGCGAATCCGAGAGTCAGCGCGCTGGCACCCAAGGGTGCGGCGATCAGCCAACCGGCGTCACGCCCGCCATAGCGCCATGCCAATGCAGCGAAGATCAGCGCATACGCCAGCAGCAGCCATCCCGAGACGGCGATTCGATAGCGCGCCAGCACGGCGGAGATCTCACCGACGCGATCGACATAGCGCACGCCCGATGAGGGCCGCGCGAGACTCTGTACCGCATCGACGTCGTGGACGCCGGCGAGGGTCACGACCGTCGCCTGCTGTCCGCCGACGTTCCCGAGCCACAAGTCGCGGTACGGCGCGGAGACCGGATTCGCCAGCCACTCGTCCGGTGCAAGCGGTGTACGCGAATCCACGGAAGCCGCGAGCTCGCGTGCGATGGCGGCCGGCTCGAAGCCCAGCTCGCGCATGAGGCGCGGCAGTGCGCCGTCGATCGCGTAGACCTTGCGCTCCAGCAGTGTCCGTATGGCCTCCTGTCGCCGATAGGATGGCAACGAACTGCTGACCGCCACGAACGAGTCGACTGCTCCGCGCTTCCTGAGCATGCGGAGTCCCGCGGTCAAATCCTCCTCGGCCTGCAGCACGGATTGCGCGTCGTTGCCGCTCACGAGGAAAAAGCGGCTTTCACCCGCGGTGCCGAGCAGATTGTCGACTCGTCGTTCGATGCTCGCCAGCTCTGGCGACGTCATCTGCAGGCTGCGAATATCGTCGTGAACCCGCACCCGCGCGAGCCCAAGACCGAGAAATCCCAGCACGACGATCGCGATGACGAGCCGCGTGCGCGGCTCCACACACCGTCTCCCCACGCGTTCGACGCCCTCGATGAACGCGCCGCACCAGCGCGGCAATTCCCGGCCCGAACCGCGTGCCGCGGCCGGGAAGATCAGAAACACGCAGGCGCAGGCCGTCGCAAGACCGACGATGCTGATCAGAGCCATCTGCTTCAGTCCCGGAAACGGCAGCAGCAGCAGGCCCGCATAGCCAAGGACCGCGGCGCTCATTCCGAGCAGAATCGGCCGGCTGACGTGGGCCAACGCATCGGTCGCTGTCCAGGTCTGGGGCGCCCGGAACTGGTCGGCATAGAAGTGCATCGAGTAGTCGATGCCGACGCCGATCAGGCTGGAGCCGAAGACGAGCGCGATCACATGCAACTGGCCAAATACGAAGTGAGTGGCGCTGATCCCGGCGGCAGCGCCCGCAGCCAGCGCGAGCATGCCGAGCGCTGGCGCGCGCCAGTCACGGAACAGCACCAGCATTAAACCCAGAACGGCAACGGTCGCAATCGCCCCGAAAAAGGCGACTTCATCGTGCGACCTCCGTGACGCGGTGGTCGCATGCTGTAGCGCTCCCGACTGAAGGATCGTGAGTTCGGCGCCTGCCGCAGCCTCGGCCGCCTTTCCTGCCGTGGCCAGGGCAAGCTCCGCCCCATCCTGGACCGCACGCGAAAACGGACTGCCGGCTGTCTCGGCGATCACCAGGACATAGGTCTCCTCGCGGTCTATCACGACCAGCTGCGAGCCCTGCACCCGCGCCTTGCCGATTGCCGGAACCTGCTCGAGCAGGTAGTCGGAACCGAGACCCAGCGGATCGCGGCTGATTTCGATCGGCCGCAGCAATCCAGCAGGTGTGTACAAGACCAGCAGCGCGGCGCGGTAGAACGAGGCCACCGAACCTGGCTCGAGTACTTCCTGATGACGACGCGACAGCAGATTCGCGCGGTGCTCGAGATACAGCCTGACGCTCGCCTGCAGATCCTGTCCCAAACGCTCGCGGACTGAAACGAACGCACCGGACTCCGCCAACTCGGCCGCGAAGGCGCGCGCGCCCGCGTTGGCTGCGGCAAGTTGCCTGGCGCCGACGAGGAAAACCACCTTGCGCGAAAGACGCTCCGAAAACCTGTCGATCGCGGCCTCGATCCGCTCATCCGCGCTGTGACGCGGCAGGAGATCGAGCAGGTCCGTCTCGACTCGCAGGCGCGGCTGCACAAGAGCAACGAACACGCCGCCTACGAGGCAGAGCAGCGCAATGCCGGCCAAAAGACGCCTGCGCACGGAGAAGCTCATCGGCGCGCCTTCAGCCCGCGCGTGCAGTTGCCGCATGGGTTCATTGGCGAAAGCGGGCCGCTTCAGCCGCGTCGAGCGCCGTCGTCCGCGTGACGACGTCAGACAGCTCGATCTCGGTGCGATCGCCGCCGGCACTCGTGAGCTCGATGCGCTCCACGTGCCGTTCGCCGCTGATCACGGCGCGCTCAAACACCTGGGCCAGCCCGCCGTTTCGAGGTCGCAGCCCGACCTGCCAGCGATCGCCTTGTGTCAGCCCGTAGAGCTCGAAGCTGTTCGCAAGCCGCTCCACATCGAGCGCAAAGATCGCCAGTAACATCTCGAGCGCGGTCGCAAGCGCCGGTCGTTCCGCTTGAGGCACATGCGTTTCGGTTGCCCCATCACGGAGTGTCATGCCAGCCGCTGTGAGCAGGAACTCCGACGGGAAGGGTTCATTGGTGCGCCACAGGATCCCCCGCTCGCGTGCCAGCGCGAACTCGCCGCTCGAAACGAGCGGGCGCGACAGCCCGCTCAAGTAGCGCCGCTGCACGAATTTTCCGCTGATCTCCGTCGTCGCCGACAGCTCGGCGGCAGGACGCGCCAGAATGTCGTGCTTGAGTTGTGTCGCGCTCACGGATTGATCGAAGAGACTGGCAGCTCGCGCAACTCGCGGCGTGGCGATCAGTCCGCTCGAGACGACCGCGATCAGGACAGCCGCAAAGCGCGCGGCGTAGTTCATGGCGAGACGCCCAGGCGTTCGAACAGGATGTCCGGTGAGCGCAGGCACATCTCTCCGGTACTCGCGCTCACCGCGACCTGCACCGTGCTCGCCTTGGTCAGTCGCGCGCCCGATGCGGCGCTCAGAATCAGGTACTCGATTCGCAGCCGGTACTCCCATTCGACCAGCGCGGCGTGCACCCTGACTCGATCGCCGAAGCGCAGCGGGCGCAAAAAACGCAGCTGCAGGTCGACGACGGGCCACAGAAAGCCTGAACGCGTCATCGCGTCGTAGTTGTAATCGAAGCGCTTGAGCAGCTGGCAGCGCGCCAGCTCGAGATACTTCGCATAGTGCCCATGCCACA
>DATBVX010000282.1:0-4887 GCA_036515135.1 Steroidobacteraceae bacterium | reverse complement strand
CACGTTTCACAAAGCCTATCCTCCGCCCGATGCGCCGCAGCCACGTTTGCCTTTCGCACTTGTCAGCGGGTGTCCGGCCACCTAGTGACTCATGGTCGGTGTCCCGCTTCTTTCGCGACGCGACGTCCTGCTCGGCGGTGGTTGCCTCTGCTGTCTTCCCGGTTTTGCAGCGAGCGCGGACTCGAGCACAGGCGCGTTCGCGACGGAGGAAGTCGCACCCGGCATTCACATTCGCCGCGGCGCAGACGAAGTCGCGACAGCGCGCAACGCGGGCGGCATAGCGAACATCGGCTTCATCCTCGGACGCAAGGCGGTAGCGGTCGCGGACCCTGGCGGAAGCCTGAGCGACGGCGCACGTCTGCGCGAGACCATTCGCCAGGTTACGAAGCTGCCGATTCGTTACGTGATCCTCTCGCACGTGCACCCGGATCACATCTTCGGGGCGGGTGCGTTTGAGCAGGACAAGCCGACGTTCGTCGGACATACCCGGCTTCCCTATGCGCTCGCTCAGCGGGGCGAGTACTACCGCGGCCGGCTCGATCAGATCCTGGGAAAAGGCAAGGCCGGCCCAGTTGTTGTGCCGACGATGCTCGTGAGCGACCGCGCTGAAATCGACCTCGGCGGTCGAACACTCTCGCTCACGGCACATCCCACCGCGCACACCGATTGCGACCTCAGCGTGTTGGATCGCCAGACCGGCACGCTTCTGCCGGCCGACCTGCTGTTCGTGCGTCGCGTACCTTCACTGGACGGCAGCATCACCGGATGGCTGAAAGAGCTCGCGGCGCTCAAGGCACTACCCGCCAAACGAGCTGTTCCCGGCCACGGGCCCGCACAAGTGAGCTGGCCCTCCGGGGCCGCCGACCTCGAGCGTTATCTCGACGTCTTGCTGCGCGAAACCCGGCAAGCTGTGGCCAAGGGCATGGAAATCGGCGAGGCCGTTCAAGTCGTTGCGCAATCCGAGCGCGGCAAGTGGGCGCTGTTCGACGAATACCACGGGCACAACGTCACGAAGGCTTTCAAGGAGCTCGAATGGGAGTAGCCCTGGGTTCATCCGCGCGAGCGTGGCGTCTTGGCGGTATGCTAGGGATGTACCGGTTCAAGGAATTCGCTATGGCGAATCGGAAAGTTCTGATGCTGGCGGCGGCGATCTGCGCTCTCGGGTCGTTCGCCGTAATTTTCCCGGCGCATGCCGCAGATGACGATGGCGCCGCTCGCGCCGAGCGGTGGAAAGCGTTGCAGCAGGCCATCTTCGGGGATCGCAAGGTGCACGATGGCAGCGGCGTCATCGAGCTCGATGCGCCGTCGCGCGCGCTCGACGCGGCGCTCGTTCCAATCGGCTTGCAGCTGTCCGGCGATATGCCGATCAAGGCCGTGTACCTCGTCATCGACAACAATCCCTCGCCGCTCGCGGCCCACATCACTTTCGGGCCGAAGGCGGATCCGCGCAGCATGAAGCTGCGCGTGCGGGTGAATGAGTACACGTTCATGCACGCCATCGCGGAAACGCAGGACGGCAAGCTGTATGTCACCGAGAAGTTCGTGAAAGCCGCCGGCGGCTGCTCGGCGCCCGCAGGTTCGGACGATCAGGAAGCGTTGAAGGATATCGGTCGCATGAAGCTCAAGCTGCTCGGCGACTTCGCGGCCGGCAAGCCGATCCAGGCGCAGCTGATGATCCGGCATCCGAATTTCAACGGGATGCAGATGAACCAGATCACGCGGTACTACACGCCGCCGCGATTCATCAAGAGCACCGCCGTGACGTACGAAGACAGCGAGGTGTTTCACCTCGAGTCCGACATCTCGCTCAGCACGGACCCCGTAATCATCTTTGGCTTCGTGCCGCACGCGAAGGGAAAGCTGAAAGTCGCCATCCGCGACAGCGAAGACGCGACTTTCGGTCGCAGCTTCGACGTGCCCGAGCCCGCGACCTGAACGAACGCGGTGACTCCGCAGCAATGGCCGCTCGTCGGGTCCCTGCTTGCGCCTGCGCACTGACTCTGCTCGCGGGAGCAGCATGGGCCAGCGCCACTGCTCCTGATGAGCCTGTCGATTACTGGACCGGTCCGATCAACGGGCCGGTGCCGGAAACGATCACCGGCGGTACGGTGATTCGCACCACGGAGCTCAAGACGATGTTGGAGAAAGACGGTGCCGTTCTGGTGGACGTGTCGAACGCGCCGCGCCGCCCGGAGAATCTTGCGCCCGGTGCGCCGTGGCTGCCGACACCACATCCCGTGATTCCGGGCAGCCTGTGGATTCCGGGTCCAGGCATGGGCGAAATTCCACCGGATGTCGAGGTCTATTTCCGCGATCGATTGGCGAGCGCAACCGGCAACGACACCAACCGCCCGATCGTCATCTATTGCCACGAGCGCTGCTGGCTCAGCTGGAACGCGGCGAAGCGCGCCATCCGCTTCGGCTATCGCAATGTCCACTGGTATCCCGACGGCATCGAAGGCTGGCGCGCGGCCGGATTGAAGACTTCGGTCGCGGAGCCGGCCGCGTCTTCCGCCGCCCGCGCGTCACCCTAAGATAAGGTTCGGTTTCACGGCTGCGAGAATCACGATCGCAATCAGGAGCACGCTGGGCACTTCGTTGAACCAGCGGTACCACGTTTGTGAGCGCGGACGTTTTCCGCCCGCTAAGTCGCGCATCAGCCGGAGGCACCAGACGTGGTAGGCGGCGAGCAGCGCGACGAGCGCCAGCTTGAGGTGCATCCAGCCCAGGCTCAGATACGCGGGCTGTCGAAGCAGCATGGCAATGCCCAAAGCGAGTGCGAGGATCGCGCCGATGGACATGATCACGAACAAGCGCCGCTCCATCAGCCGAAAGCGGTCCCGGCCGATCGCATCCGTGGCGGAGGCGTGATACACGAACAGACGTGGCAGGTAGAAGAGTCCTGCGAACCACGTGACGACAAATACGATGTGGAAAGCCTTGAGCCACAGCATGGCGCGAAAGTGTACCTGCTCCCGACCGGTGCCGGCGCGTCTCAGTGCTTCGGCAGTCGTGCGCGTACGAGCTCTGCCGCCCGGGTCCAGTCGACCTGCTCGACGCTCTCTATCCCGGCGCTGAGATCGTCGAGCAATTGTTGTTGCAGCCGTCCGCGTTCGAGCGCCGTGGCATAGGGAATCTCGTGGTGGAACATCACCATCGAGTAGCGCGGGATGAAGTGCTGCGGGTACCGGCGTTCGAGCTCCAGTGACAGCGATTTCTGGAGCTGGAACCTGGCATGTCGCACGGTGTCGCGCATCTCCACGTAGTTATCGAGCGCCATCTCCGCGATCGCATCCGCGTTCGGCTTGCGTGCGCGCTCGAATTCGCTGAAGACCGTTTCCCACTGGGTGTGCCGGTCGAGCAAATCGACCAGTGCTACACAATCCTCGAAAGCACAGTTCATGCCCTGGCCATGAAACGGCACGACCGCGTGCGCGGCATCACCGATCAGCAGGAGCCTGTCGCGGACGTGCCAGGGAGCGGCGCGCACGGTCACCATCGATCCGGTCGGGTGCGCGAAGAAATCGCGCTCGAGATCAGGAATCAGGGCAGCGGCATCGGGAAAGTGGCGCGCGAAGAACTCGCGGACGCTTTGAGGAGAGGTCAGAGATGCAAAGCTCTCGGATCCTTGCGCGGGCAGAAACAGCGTCGCCGTGAAGCTGCCGTCGGTGTTCGGCAATGCGATGAGCATGAAGCCACCGCGCGGCCAGATGTGCAGGGCGTTGGCGTCGAGCTGGTGACGGCCGCCGGCAGCCGGCGCGATCGAAAGCTCCTTGTACTGGTGTGACAGGACATCTTCTGACGCGCGGCTGACGCCGGCCCGCGTCATGGCTTCGCGCAGAGCGGAGCTCGCGCCGTCGGCCGCAATCACCGGCGCTGCGGTCAGTTCATACGTCGATCCCTTGTCTTCGTCCAGGATCGTCACTGCGCCGCGCGCCAGGTCTGCACCCCGACAGTTCTGCCGGAAGCGGATCGGGATTCCCGAGGCGCGCTCGAACTCGGTCATCAGCCGCTTGTTCAACTCGCCGCGCGAGATCGAATAGATGACCTCACTGTCATCCTTGCCGTAACGTTGCAGGCTGGTTGCGCCGTTCACGTCGTGCAACAGCCGGCCACGCATCGGGATCATCAGGGACCGGACGCTGTCCAACACTCCAGCCCGCTTCAGTGCGTGCATGCCGCGGTCGGCGAGCGCTAAGTTGATCGAGCGCCCCGCTGAAATATCGGAGCGGCGCATATCGGACCGGCGCTCATGAAGCGTCGGCGCAAATCCACGGCGCGCGAGGAGAATTCCCAGCAGGCTTCCTGCAGGTCCCGCACCGATGATCGTAACGGCTGTTGGCCGCATGGCCGCGAGTGTAAGCTGCACACGTCACACGTGCGACTAGGGCGAGGAGCTCGCGTCCCGTTTGACCGATTGCGCCGCGAGTGCACTCTTGGCACGCATGCAGTCGAGCGGACCACTGAGCATTAGCTGGAGCGACGCCGATGGCTCTGAAGCAATCCCGCATGTTGGCGCTCGGCACGCCGGTGCCGGAGTTCACGCTACCGGACGCGTTCGGCAAGATGCATTCGCCCTCGCAGTACGCCGATTCGCTTGCGCTGCTGGTCGCATTCATCTGCAATCATTGCCCGTACGTGCAGCACATCCTCGAGGGCTTCGCATCGTTCGCCAATGAATACCAGGCGCGCGGGCTCACCACCGTCGCGATCAGCTCGAACGACGTCGAGGCGTATCCGCAAGACGGGCCCGCCGAGATGGCGCGCGTGGCAAAGACGTACGGCTTCACGTTTCCGTATCTGTACGACGAATCGCAAGCTGTCGCCAAGGCCTACCAGGCCGTCTGCACGCCGGACCTGTTTCTCTTCGATGGCGATCGCCGGCTC
>DATBVX010000281.1:0-6922 GCA_036515135.1 Steroidobacteraceae bacterium | reverse complement strand
AGCCGATGGGCGAGACACTCCTGCCCGCGGTCCAGATCGAGGAGGAGCTGATCCAGCGGGCGCGCCAGCGGCTCAAGGAGCTGGCAGTGCGGCTCAATCTTACCGATTGCGAGTGCTTCGTCGAGGCCGGCAACATCAAGGCCGAGATCATCCGGGTGGCCGAGGAGCAGCACGTGGACCTGATCGTGCTCGGCAGCCGTGAACGGCATGGACTCGCGATCCTGCTCAATTTTACGGAAGATACGGTTCTGCATTCCGCCCCCTGCGACGTGCTGGCGGTACGGCTGCATTGAGTGCGATGCGGTAAACTGACGTTCATGGCCACCCCGTCCACCAATCCCGAAAAACCGCGACACCGGATCAAGGTCGACGTCGAGACCAACTTCGTCGACGATCAGTCCGATCCGCGCGAGCGGCGTTTCGTGTTCGCCTACACGATCACGATCCGCAACGAGGGCCTGGTGCCCGCTCGCCTCATGACACGCCACTGGGTCATCACCGACGCCAACGGCAAGGTGCAGGAAGTCCGCGGTGACGGCGTGGTCGGCGAACAGCCCTATCTCAAGCCCGGACAGGGCTTTCGCTACTCCAGCGGCGCAATTCTCGAGACACCGGTCGGTGCCATGCAGGGGACCTACCAGATGGTCGCCGACGACGGCCAGCACTTCGATGCGCCGATCGCTCCGTTCACGCTCGCGGTGCCGGGAGTGCTGCATTAGGAGAGTAGCGGACAGCGGTTGATGGCTACCTACGCCATCGGCGACGTGCAGGGATGTGACGAGGAGCTCAGCGCGGTGCTCGACCGCATCCGCTTCCGGCCGGATCGCGATCGACTCTGGCTCACCGGCGACATCGTCAATCGCGGTCCCCGCTCGCTCGCGGCATTGCGCCACGTCCATGCACTGCGGGACAACCTGGTGGTCGTGCTCGGAAACCACGATCTGCACCTGCTCGCTGTGGCCCGTTCCGGCGCCCGGCGTTTGAAGCGCGGCGACACGCTGGACGATATTCTCGCGGCGCACGACCGTGAACAGTTGCTCGACTGGCTGCAGGCTTGCCCGCTGCTGCATCACGATGCCGAGCTCGGATTCACGTTGATCCACGCCGGGATGCCGCCGCAATGGGACCTCGCTACGGCCGCGACGGCGGCACACGAGGTCGAACGGGCTCTGGTGGTGGACGCCGAATCGCTGTACGAGCACATGTACGGTGATCAACCCGATTGCTGGTCCGACTCGCTGGTCGGTTACGAGCGCCTGCGATTCATCGTGAACTGCCTGACGCGGCTGCGCTACTGCGACGCCGAGGGTCGCGTCAATCTGCGCATCAAGGAATCCCCGGACGCGGTGCGTGCGCCCTGGATGCCGTGGTTCCGCGTGCCGCAACGGCGCAGCCGCGAGTTGCGCATCGTCTGTGGCCATTGGTCCACTCTCGGTGTCTACATGAAGGACAATGTGTTCGGGATAGATGCCGGTTGCGTATGGGGTGGAGGCCTCTGCGCGCTGAGACTGGACGAGCCGGGTGAGCCGATCCTGGTCGCCTGCGGCCAGTACCAGCTGCCGGGCACCGACTAGTACCCTCACCCCCGCCCTCTCCCGCAAGCGGGAGAGGGGGTGGAAGCCGAATCGCTATAATCCTCAATCAGTGAGTAGCGGTTTAATGCTCGAACTCAGGAATTACATCGGCGGTGCGCTGCGCGCCTCGGGTTCGGGCCGCTGGTTCGACACTTACGAACCGGCGGTTGGGCGCGTGTACGCGCGCACGGCGCAATCGGACGCGCACGACGTTGCGGCCGCGGTCGCGGCGGCGCAGGCAGCTTTTCCGGCGTGGCGCGATCTGCCGGCGGCACAACGCGCGGCGTGGCTCAATCGGATCGCGGACCTGATCGAGCGCGACCTCGAGCATTTCGCGCGCGCCGAATCGCAGGACACCGGCAAGCCGCTGACGCTCGCGCGCACGCTCGACATTCCACGCGCGATCGCCAACTTGCGTTTCTTCGCCGCGGCGGCGACGCAGTTTGCGAGCGAAGCACACGCGATGGAGATCGGCGCGATCAACTACACGCTGCGCCAGCCGCACGGCGTCGTCGCCGGCATCTCGCCGTGGAATCTGCCGCTCTACCTGCTGACCTGGAAGGTGGCGCCGGCACTCGCCACCGGGAATTGCGTCATCGCGAAGCCTTCCGAGTTCACACCGCTCACCGCCACATTGCTCGCCGAACGCTGCATCGAGGCAGGGTTGCCAGCGGGAGTACTCGGTATCTTGCAGGGGCCGGGTGGTGAGGTGGGCCAAGCCGTCGTTGTGCATCCGCAAGTGCGAGCGATTTCGTTTACCGGAGGCACGGCGACTGGCCGCCACATCGCCACCGCGGCCGCGCCGCAGTTCAAGAAACTCTCGCTCGAGCTCGGCGGCAAGAACCCGACTGTCGTTTTCGCGGATGCGGATTTCGATGCCGCCGTCGAGGGTGCCGTGCGCGCGGCCTTCACCAACCAGGGGGAGATCTGCCTGTGCGGGTCCCGGGTCCTGGTCGAACGCGCCATCTATGGGCGATTCCGCGATGCCTTCGTCGAGCGCGTGCGTCGCCTGCGTGTCGGCGATCCATTGGACCCACAGACCGATCAGGGGGCGATCGTCTCGAGTGTGCATCTCGAGAAAGTACTGAGTGCGATAGCACGGGCGCGCGCCGATGGCGGACGCTTGTTGTGCGGAGGCGAACGGGCCCGTGCCGGCGGCGAGCGCTGTCGCGAGGGCTGGTTCATGCAGCCGACAGTCATCGATGGCCTGGCACCGGAATGTGCCGCCAACCAAGAGGAGATCTTCGGCCCGGTGGCGACACTGCTGCCATTCGAAGACGAGAACGATGCGCTGCGCATAGCGAATGGAACCGCCTACGGACTGGCCGCATCCATCTGGAGCTGCGACGTCGAGCGCTGTCACCGCGTCGCTGCCCGCCTTGAATCCGGCCTCGTGTGGGTCAATACGTGGATGCTCCGCGACCTGCGCACGCCGATGGGTGGCGTCAAGCAATCCGGACTCGGGCGCGAAGGGGGTTGGGAGGCAATGCGATTCTTTACCGAGCCCCGGAATGTATGCGTCAAATACTGAGTTGGCGGTTGGCGGTTGACAGTTGACAGGGAAAAAAACGAGAGGACATTTCTTACTGCGAAGCGTCAATGGCCAGCCCTCCGCTGCCAACCATCAATCGCAAGCTGCCAATTCTCAACCGCCAACTGCCAACTGCCAACTGTCACCTGTCAACTGCCAACCGCCAACTGCCAACTGTCACCTGTCACCTGTCAACTGCCAACCGCCAACTTTCCCCTATGTCTTCCACCATTATTTCCCCCCGCGCCCCTGATGCCCTTGGCCCCTACCCACACGCACGCCGGGTCGGCAACCTGCTGTTCATCTCCGGAATGGGACCACGACGCCGTGGAGAAAAGACCGTGCCCGGAGTCGAGCTCGACGGCGCCGGTCGTGTCGTGCGCTACGACATCGAAGCACAGTGTCGCGCGGTGTTCGACAACGTGCGCGTGATCCTCGAGGATGCGGGGTCGAGCTGGGACCGCCTGGTCGACGTCACCGTGTTCCTCACCGACCTCGAGCGCGACTTTGCGACCTACAATCGCCTCTACGGTGAGTATTTCGCGAAGGTCATGCCCTGCCGCACGACCGTGGGCGTGGCGCGCCTGCCGGGGCTCATCGCCATCGAGCTCAAATGCATCGCGACGATCTAGCGTGCCGGGCTCCGGTCGTTTCGTTGTCGTCGAGGGTGCCTGGCTCCGGTTGTTTCGTTATCGTCGCGCTGAACTGGATACTCCCCATACCTTAATGCGATAACGGAACAACCGGTGCCAGGCTCCCTCTTTCAATGAACGCACTTCACCCATTCAATTTCCGCCACTGGCTCGACGAGCATCGCCACCTGCTCAAACCGCCGGTGGGCAACAAGCTGGTGTTTCCGCAGTCCGATTTCATCATCATGGCCGTCGGCGGGCCGAACTCACGCAAGGACTTTCACGACGACCCGGGGGAGGAGTTCTTCTACCAGCTCGAAGGCGACATGCTGCTGAAGACGATTCAGGACGGGCGAACGGTCGACATAACAATCCGTGAGGGCGACTTTTTCCTCCTGCCGGCGCACGTGCATCACTCACCGCAGCGGTTCCCCAACACCGTCGGACTGGTGATCGAGCGCCAGCGTCGGCCGGGCGAGCGCGATGGGCTCCTGTGGTACTGCGAGAGCTGCCACCGCCCGCTCTATTCCGAGTACTTCGAGCTCACCAACATCGAGACTCAGCTTGCGCCGGTGTTCGAGCGCTTCTATGCGAGCCTCGAGCATCGCACCTGCCGGCACTGTGGCTCCGTACTCGAGGCGCCATGAAATGCTCAAGATCGACATCCACACGCACGTCGTGCCGGAAAACTGGCCGAACCTCCAGGAACGCTACGGTTACGGCGGTTGGGTGCAGATCGAGCACACGGGGCCGGGTTGCGCGCGGATGGTCCAGGAGGGCAAGCTCTTTCGGGACATCGAATCCAACAGCTGGGATGCCGACAAGCGTCTCGAGGATTGCGCCCGGACCGGCGTCGACGTTCAAGTGCTCTCGACCGTCCCGGTGATGTTCAGTTACTGGGCACGCGCCCAGGACACGCTGGACCTCAGCCGCTATCTCAACGCTCACATTGCGGGGCTGGTGCAACGCTTTCCGACGCGCTTCGTGGGTCTGGGCACCGTGCCGATGCAGGAACCCGATCTCGCGGTCAAGGAGCTCGAGCGCTGCGTGCGCGAGCTCGGGCTCGCCGGCATCGAGATCGGTTCGCACATCAATGGCCGCAACCTCGATGACCCGCGCGTCGTCGAGGTATTCACGGCCGCTCAGGAGCTCGGAGCGGCGGTGTTCGTACACCCCTGGGACATGCTCGGGCGCGAGCGAATGTCGCGTTACTGGTTGCCGTGGCTCGTGGGGATGCCCGCGGAGACGTCGCTGTCGATCTGTTGCATGATCTTCGGCGGCGTTTTCGAGAAGCTGCCGAGACTGCGCGTCGCCTTCGCACATGGCGGCGGAGCATTCCCGGCGACCCTCGGACGCATCGAGCACGGATTCCACGCGCGCCCCGACCTGGTCGCGGTCAACAACCGCACCAACCCGCGCGCCTACATCGGACGCTTCTACGTGGATTCGCTGGTTCATGATGCCGAGCTCATGCGCTACATGCTAAAGCTCATGGGAGCGAACAGCATCGCGCTGGGCAGCGACTATCCGTTCCCGCTCGGCGAGGACGTGCCCGGTGCGATGATCGAATCGATGCAACTCGAACAGTCGGTCAGCGCACGCCTTCTGCACGGCACGGCGCTGGAGTGGCTGTCGCTCGATCGAAGGCGCTTCGAGTGAAGCGCCTGGTGATCGAAACCGACGGCCGGCAGTTCCGCGCGAATCTCGGCCGGCTGCTGCTGTTTTCTCCGGACGCCGCATGAAGTTCGAAGCCACTCGTGAGCATGCCCTCAGACGAGATCGTGAGGACGCGCTCCAGTCGTTTCGTTGGCGATTTCACCTGCCGCCCGGCCGAACCCGGAAAACGGCGGTCTATTTCGCGGGCAATTCGCTCGGGCTCCAGCCGACGGCGGCCCGTGCGCTGGTCAATGAAGAGCTGGACGATTGGGCGCGACACGGCGTGGCCGGGCATCTCGAGAGCCGTCGCCCCTGGCTGCACTATCACGAGCAGCTTGCGAGCGACACAGCACTGCTTGTCGGGGCGAAGCCCGATGAAGTCGTGAACATGAACACGCTCACCGTGAATCTGCACCTGATGATGGTGAGCTTCTTTCGCCCGACGCCGCAGCGGCCCTGCATCCTCATCGAAGCGGGCGCGTTTCCTTCGGACCGGTATGCGGTCGCTTCGCAACTCGCCTATCACGGCCTCAACGTTCGGGACGCGCTGTTCGAAGTCGCGCCACGCCCCGGCGAGCACTGCGTATGCGCCGAAGATCTTTACGCCATTCTCGAGCGCGAAGGCCACCGGATTGCGCTGGTGTTGTGGCCGGGCGTGCAGTACCGCACCGGTCAGGCATTCGATCTCGCACGAATCACGAGCATCGCGCGCGCGCAAGGCTGTCGCGTGGGTTTCGATCTGGCGCACAGCGCCGGTAATCTGCCGCATGCGCTGCACGATTGGGGCCCCGACTTCGCCTGCTGGTGCAGCTACAAGTATCTGAACGCTGGTCCGGGTGCGATCGGCGGCTGCTTCGTTCACCAGCGCCACGCGCATTCCGCCGACCTGCCCCGGTTTGCGGGCTGGTGGGGACACGACAAGGCGACGCGTTTCCTCATGGGGCCTGACTTCAACGTCTTGCTCGGGGCCGAGGGCTGGCAGGTCAGCAACCCGCCGATCCTCTCGATGGCGCCGCTCATCGCCTCGCTGGCGATGTTCCGCGAGGCCGGCATGCAGCGGTTACGCGAGAAGTCGATCGCGCTGAGCGGATTCCTCGAGTGCCTCCTCGAGAACCGGTTGGGCAAGGCAGTCGAGATTGTCTCGCCGCGTGAACCGGCGGAACGCGGCTGCCAATTGTCCCTGCGATTGCGTTCCGGCGTCGCGCGCGGGAAGTCGGTGTTCGACGAGATCAGCCGCCGCGATGTCGTGTGCGACTGGCGGGAGCCCGACCTGATCCGCGCGGCACCGGTGCCGCTCTACAACAGCTTCGAAGATGTCTGGGACTTCGTCGAGATCCTTTCCGCGGCGCTCGAACCAGCACGATAGCCCGTCGCCCCGGGACGGATGCCGCCGTGCACGAAGGTGAGGTGATCCTCGTTTCAGGCCCAGTCCGGCTCGTTGCCTCTCTTCCATTTCAAGCTGCAGCCGGCGCTCGGTATCTGGTTCGCCGGTACCGGTGCGCCTTTGAGCACGGCATCCACTGCCGTGC
>DATBVX010000280.1:0-11386 GCA_036515135.1 Steroidobacteraceae bacterium | reverse complement strand
CCGCCGCAACGCCGTTGACCGCCGCGATCACGGGCAGGGGGAGCTTGCGCAATCCCAGGATCAACGGCTTGTAGTTGCGCTCGATCGATTCACCGAGATCTACGCGTTCGCCATCCGGGGCGACAGCGCGATCCGCCAGGTCCTGACCCGCGCAGAAGCCGCGCCCTGCGCCCGTCAGGACGAGCACACGCGCGCCGTCGCGCACTACTCGACCCAACGCATCGCGCACTTCCGTGTGCATCGCCGCGTTGAAGCTGTTGAGCTTGTCGGGCCGGTTGAGCGTCAGGCGGGCGATTCCGCCGGTCAGATCGAACAGGATGTTGTCGTACGCCATCTCGTGATCCTAATCAGCAGGTGTGGGGGCGCCGTGTCCGGGAGGTCCTTTCGAAAACGCCGTAAACCCATCCGTGGGGGCTCCGACGAAAACGTCCTGTTTTCGACGGTTTCGAAAGGACCTCACCGAACCCGACGCCCCCAGCGTTAGCGTTAGTCATTGGACACCCGTTCAGCGTTGATCGTAGTCCAGCTCGAGCTCTGGCGCCGTCGGTCTCGACTGGCAGGCGAGGATGAAGCCCGCCTCGACCTCCCACGGTTCAAGGGCGTAGTTCTGCGCCATCTCGACCGCGCCCTTGACGACCTTGGTACGACATGTCGAGCACACGCCCGCGCGACACGAGAACGGCAGATCGAGCCCGGCGCGTTCAGCGGCCTCCAGCACCGTCTCGCCAGCCTTCGGCATGGAGAAAGCCCGCCGCCGCCCATCCAAGACGATGGTCACCAATGTGCTCTCTTCCTCGCGCGCAACCCGGGTGGCACCGGCTTGAGCCGCGCTCGCACGCTCGGTAACCGCAAATCGTTCGCTGTGTATGTGCTCGGCGCCGACATCCAGCCCGGCGAGCGCGGTCGAGACATTGTCGATCATGTCAGCGGGCCCGCAGAGGAAATACTCATCGATGTCCCTGGGCTCGAACAGCGCGCCGGCGAGTTGTCGCACCTTGTCGCCGCCGAGCCGTCCGTTGAGCAGCTCGACCTCCTGGGGCTCACGCGTGAACAGGAAGTTGAGCGACAAGCGCGCCAGGTGGACGTCCTTGAGCGCCAGCAGTTCCTCGAGAAACATGATCCGTGCCGTGTCGCGGTTGCCGTAGAAGAGGAAGAAGCGGCTGTGCGGCTCCGCCGCCAACACGGTCTTGGCAATCGACAGTACCGGCGTGATGCCGCAACCGGCGCTGAATGCCGCATAAGTCTTGCGGTGTCGCGGATCGATCCGCGTGTGAAAGCTGCCATTCGGTGCAAGTACATCGAGGGTGTCGCCGACGCGAATCTTGCTCGCAAGATGCCTGGACAGCCGGCCATGAGAATGCACTCGCACGCCGATGCGGAGCTCCGCATCACCAGGCGCGCTCACGATGGAGTATGTCCGTCGGAGCTCCTCGCCACCGAGATGGAGTCGCACGCCGATGTGCTGGCCAGCCTCGAAGCGGTATTCGTCGCGCAGCGTCGCCGGAATCTCGAAGCCCAGACAGACGGCATCCTGCGCATCGGCGCGCACTTCAATCACTCTAAGTGGATGAAACTTCAACATGCCGTGCCGTGGGGCAGTTGGCCGTTCAGATGCACTTGAAGTAGTCGAACGGCTCGGCGCAGCTGATGCAGCGGTAGTGTGCCTTGCAGGGTGTGGAACCGAACTCGCTGATACGCTCCGTCTGAGTCGAGCCGCAGCGTGGGCACGCGATCTGGGGCTGCGCAAACAGGCGACGCACGGTTGCCACGGCCACCGCCGGCGGTGCAATGCCATAACGTCGCAATTTCTCGCGACCACCGGGGGTGATCCAGTCGCTGCTCCACGGTGGCGACAGCACGTCGACCACGTACGCCTGTGGGTATCCGCTGGAGTGCAACGCACGCGCAATCAAGCGCCGGATCACTTCCGTCGCCGGGCAGCCGGAGTAAGTCGGCGACACGCCGACTTCTATGCCGTCGTTCCCGGCGCGTCGAACGTGCCGAACGATGCCGAGATCGATAACCGACAGGACGGGAATCTCCGGGTCCATGACGCGCTCGAGCAGCTCGCGAACGCTCGCCTCAAGGTCGGAGACGGCCGTGCTGCTGGCCGTTCCAGGAAGCGCTTCGGGACCCGCCGCGCTCACCACTGAGCCCCGGGATATGTGCGCTGGAGGAACTGCATCTCCGCCAGAAGATAACCGAGATGTTCGGTGTGCTGACCACTCTTGCCGTGCCATGGATACTGAACATCCGTCGGGCGCGTCAGTGTCGCCTCACCCAGCACTTCGTCGATTCTGGCGAGCCACTTTGGCCGTAGCGTCTCGAGCCGTGGCCCGACGCCAAGCGTCGCCATCTCCTCATCAAGTGCATCAGCGGTGAAAAGCTCGGCGGTGAAGCGCCACAGTTCGTCAAGCGCAGACTGCCCTCGCGACTTGCTCTCCGGCGTGCCATCGCCCAAACGCACCACCCAACCCGCGCTATAGCGGAAGTGATAGCGCGTCTCCTTGAGCGCCTTCGCAGCGATTTCGGCAAGACGCCGGTCGCTCGAACGCTGCAGTTCGTCGTAGAGCTGGAGCTGCCAGGCATCGATCAGCAACTGGCGAACGACGGTGTGTCCGAAGTCACCGTTGGGTTGCTCGGCCAGGCTGACGTTGCGGTACTCCGCGCCGTCCCTCAAGTAGGCGAGCTGATCCTCACCGCGACCCTTCCCCTCGAGTTCACCGGCGTAGCTCAGCAGCAGTCGCGCCTGGCCGATCAGATCGAGCGACAGGTTCGCGAGCCCCAGATCCTCCTCCAGGGCGGGCGCATGCCCGACCCATTCGCCGAGCCTCTGGCCGAGAACGAGACTCGTATCCGCGAGTCGCAGCACGAAGGAGAAGCGTGCATCGCTCACAGGTTCTTCACCTCGTCGGGAATCGCATAAAACGTCGGGTGACGGTACACCTTGTCCTTTGCCGGTTCGAACAAGGCATCGGCATCCTGCGGATCCGAAGCGGCGATCTGCGAGGACGGCACGACCCAAATGCTGACGCCTTCCTGGCGCCGCGTGTACACGTCGCGCGCGTGTTCGATCGCCATGCGCGCATCTACGGCGTGAATGCTGCCGACATGTTTGTGCTCGAGACCCGAACGTGCGCGGATGAACACCTCGAACAGCGGCCACTCGCGTTCCTGATCGCTCATCTTGCCCTCCCGCAAATCACGCGGCGCTCGCGGCGCTCGCGCGTCGCTTGTCGGCATAGGCCAACGCGGCCTCGCGCACCCAGCGCCCCGCCTCATGCGCCTGCCTGCATGCTTCGAGCCGCTCGCGATTGCACGGACCATTGCCCTTGAGCACCGCGTGAAACTCCGCCCAGTCGATCTCGCCAAAGCGATAGTGCTGGGCGGCTTCGTCCCACGCGAGCGCGGGATCCGGCACCGTGAGGCCAAGGAACTTCGCCTGTGGCACGGTGATATCGACGAACTTCTGCCTGAGCTCGTCATTGGTGAAGCGCTTGATCTTCCACCGCATCGATTGCGCAGTGTGCGTCGACTGCGCATCGCTGGGGCCGAACATCATCACCGATGGCCACCACCAGCGATCGAGCGAAGCCTGCGCCATCGCCTTTTGTGCCGGCGTGCCGCGGGCGAGAGTGAGCATGATCTCGAAGCCCTGCCGCTGGTGAAAACTCTCTTCCCGGCAGATGCGCACCATCGCGCGCGCATACGGCCCATAGGAACAGCGACAGATGGGGATCTGATTCATGATTGCCGCGCCATCCACCAGCCAGCCGATCGCGCCCACGTCCGCCCAGGTCGGCGTGGGGTAGTTGAAGATGCTGGAGTACTTGGCCGCTCCACTCAGGAGCTGCGCGATCATTTGATTGCGCGAGATGCCAAGGGTCTCGGCGGCACTGTACAGGTACATGCCATGACCACCCTCGTCCTGAACCTTGGCGATCAGCACCGCTTTGCGCTTCAGCGTCGGTGCCCGCGTGATCCAGTTGCCTTCGGGAAGCATGCCGACGATCTCCGAATGAGCGTGCTGCGAGATCTGCCGGATGAGCGTCTGCCGGTAGGCATCGGGCATCCAGTCCTTGGGCTCGATCTTGTCGTCGGCGTCCACCTTGGCCTGGAAGTGCGACTCGAGCGCGGCGGTGTCGGCGGCGCCCTGGTGGAGGCAATCGCGCCCGAGTGAGTCGAGCCCTTGCGTGTACATGAACGGTCTCCGGAGGCCGGCCAGCGCCAGCCAATGTGACACACAAATGTCGTGCAATCAACGGCTTCTGTGTCAGAATGACGGCCGCCATGCGGCAGGCCAGCGACAACGCTCTGGAACGCGCGACCCGCTCACTGGTGCGCCATTTCCGCCGCCAGCGGCCGCTGCGCGCCGGGTCGCTGATCATCACCATCTTCGGTGACTCGATCGCGCCGCGCGGTGGTTCAATCTCACTCGCGAGCCTGATTGAGCTGGCACGGCCTTTCGGCCTGACCGAGCGCCTGGTTCGCACCTCCGTGGCGCGACTTGCCAAGGACGGCTGGCTCGAATCAGAGCGGCGCGGCCGCCTGAGCTTCTATCGCCTGGCGAGCCACGGGCGCACGCGCTTTGCAGAGGCCACGCGGCGCATCTATGGCGAGAATCTTGCGGACTGGAACGGTCACTGGACGCTGGTGATGCTGCCCCGACATTCGCGCGCGCAACGCGAGCGTCTGCGCGAGGAAATGCTCTGGCTGGGTTTTGGCCAGCTGGCCCCCGGTCTGTTCGCTCATCCGGAGCGCGAGCTCGAGGACGTGCGCGAGGAAATGCGGGGCTTGGGGGTCGCGAACGGCGCGCTGCTCATGCAGGCCATGACCGGCGACATGGAAGAGGATCGACGTCTCGCCGCGACGAGCTGGGACCTGACCGAGTTGAGCCGCCGCTACCGTCGCTTCGTTGAGTTGTTCCGGCCGGCATTGGCGTCATTGAGGCCCGGCGTGACACCCCCATCGCAGGCGGCATTCATCATCCGCACACTCCTGATCCACGAGTACCGCAAGATTCACCTGCGCGACCCTCTCCTCCCTGCGTCGTTGCTCCCGCAAGCCTGGGTCGGGGCTGCAGCGTACGAGCTCTGCCGCTCGCTCTACGCGCGGGTATTTGCCGCGGCGGAGTGCTACCTGTCGGAGAACGTGACGACGGAGAAAGGCAGATTGGCGCCGCCGACTGAATCGGCGTACCGGCGCTTCGGCGGCCTGCCTACCAGCTTTGCAGCGCGCTGACGATGATCGTCAGGAACGCGTTCGCCTGGAAGGCATCGAGAGCGCGATGGTCGATGGTGAGCGTCACGTAGCACATCGGGCGCACGCTCAGAGACTCGACACCATCCTGCTCGCGCACCACGACACGCCGCTCGATCTTGCCGACACCCAGGATCGCGACCTGCGGCTGATTGATGATGATCGGTGCCGCGATGAGACTGCCGCTCACGCCATGATTGGAAATCGTGAAAGTGCCGCCACGGACGGCGTCGGTCGAAAGCTTTCCGGCGCGGGCAGCCGCGACCAGCTCCTCGAGACGCTGCGCGATACCGAACAAATCGAGGGTCTGTGCCCGATGAATCACCGGGACGATGAGCCCTTCGTTGCCGAGTGCAGTCCCGACTCCCACGTTGCAGTCGCTGAAGATCTCGAGGCTTTCGGCGTGAAACGTGGCGTTGACCTCGGGGACCGCCTGCAGACCCTTCGCGGCTGCGGCGACAAAGTACGCCGTGTAAGTGAGCTTTGCACCGCGAGCCTCGAAGTCGCGAGCATGCTGCTGCCGATGCGCGACGACGCGGCTCATGTCGGCCTCGAACATCGTGGTCACGTGCGGCGCGCTGGCGACGCTTTCCACCATGTGTGCAGCAATTCGCCGGCGAATCGGGCTGTGGGGTACGTGACGGCTCGCCGCTGCCAACGCGGGAGCCGGTGCGGGAGACTTCTCCAGAAAGCGCATGACATCCTGCGCCGTGAGACGCCCGCCCTTTCCTGATCCCGCAATCTTCGCGCCATCGAGATTGTGCTCGGATAAGAGCCTGCGGACGGCCGGACTCAGCAGGACGTCATCTGCTCGCGATTTCGGCGGCGCGATCGTGGCGGCGGACTTCTCCGGCTGCCGGCCCATCGCCGCGGTTCCCGGAGCGATGCGTCCCAGCACCGTGCCCGGCTCGACGGATTCCTTTTCGCCTTTGAGGATCTCGAGCAGCTGACCGGAGGCCGGCGCCGGAATCTCTACAGTGACCTTGTCGGTTTCGAGCTCGAGCAGTGGCTCGTGTTGGGTGACCGCATCGCCGATGCGCTTGAACCAGCGCAGCACCACCGCCTCGGTACCCTCCTGGTCGGGCGGC
Source organism: Steroidobacteraceae bacterium (assembly GCA_036515135.1). Lineage (GTDB taxonomy): Bacteria > Pseudomonadota > Gammaproteobacteria > Steroidobacterales > Steroidobacteraceae > DATBVX01. The sequence goes on along the minus strand of DATBVX010000280.1, from coordinate 5,039 downwards.
GTGACGACATCGACGGGATTGGCCACAAATTATAGCTCGACGAGGGTGCGCATCGTTTGCGCGATGGAATCGATCGACGGCACGACGGCTGCGAGCAGGTGCGGGCTGTGCGGGCTCGGAATGTCCGGCATGGTCAGGCGCTCGATCGGGGCATCGAGACTGAAGAATGCCTCTTTTGCCAGTACAGCGGCGATCTCGGCACCGAAACCCGCTGTGCCGTTGTCTTCGTGCACGATCAGGCAGCGGCGCGTCTTCATCACCGAAGCAAGCACCGCCGCCTTGTCCCACGGCATGAGCGTGCGCAGATCGAGAATTTCGGCATCGACTGCAGATTGTGTCGCAGCGGCTTCGCAACGCTCGACCAGTGCACCCCAGGTGACGACCGTGACCTGGCGCCCCGAGCGAATCGTGCGCGCTACGCCGAACGGCACGATGAATTCATCGCCCGGATAGGGCCGGCGCGCCCACGCGCCATCGAGCATTGCGCGATGCTCGAAGAATATCGTCGGGTCGTTACCGCGCAGAGCCGCCCGCAGCAGGCCCACCGCGTCTTCGGCGTTCGAGGGCACCGCCACGCGCCAGCCGATGCCGTGGACCCATTGAACCTCGTTGGTTTGGCTGTGCCAAGGGTCGCCACACTTGAAGAATCCGCCGGGAATGCGCACCACCATCGGCGCGGCAAATCGATTCGCCGTACGCCAGCGCAAGCTGCCGCAGTCGTTGATCTGTTCCGCGGCGCTGTCCGCATACTTGCGGAACTGGATCTCGGGTACTGGCATCAATCCGGCGACTGCCATGCCGACCGCGCGCCCGATGATCCCTTCTTCCGACAGGCTGGTGTCGAACACCCGTGTGCGACCGAACTTCTCCTGCAATCCAAGCGTTGCCGCGTGCACGCCGCCTTTGGGCCCGACGTCCTCGCCGAAGATCACGAGCTTCGGATTGACGGCGAGCTCGTGCTCGAGCGTGCGGCGGATCGCGGTGAGCATGTTGATCCGCGGGGGCTGCGGATGCGCCTGCGTCGAGCTCGGCGCGTGCGCGTGGCCTTCAGGCGCCAGACCGCCCTGACGCTGCACTTCGATGCGACCGTTCGCGTCGGTCTCCGAGAATACGTGGCGGGTTACGCGACGCGCATCCGGCGGCGGCATCTGCTGCACGCGGGCGAGCGCATCGTTCACCTCTGTGCGTGCTTGTTGTTCGAGGTGTCCCCACGTTTCCGCCGACAGCCGTTCCGGGACGAGAAATGCCCTCAGTTTTCCGAGAGGGTCGCGCGAGCGTTCTTCGGCGATCGTCGCCGGTGACTTGTAGGTCTGGGTATCCTGCCCGGAGTGGCCGCTCAGGCGCGGCACCTGCAAGTGAATCAGCGCGGGTCCCTTCCATTCGCGCACCACGGCCACGGCGTCCGCAATCAACGTGCTGGCAGCCTGAGGATCCGTACCATCACCGTCGAAGATGCGCAGGTTGCGGAAGGACGCAAGGTTCGCTGCGATATTGCCGCCCGGCGTCTGCTGCGATCCGCGCACCGAGATGCCGTAGCCGTTGTCCTCGATGAAGAAGAGCACCGGTAACTGCTCGGTGGTCGCGATCGTGAGCGCCGACCAGAAACCGTTGGTCGCCACCGACCCATCGCCGCCGTGTGCGATCGCGAGGCAGCCCGCGAACTCCGGGTCGTGGAGCGTGTTCGCCTTGTAGGTGAGTGCCTGCGCCCAGCCGACGGCCGGGGTGTACTGCGTGCCGACGCCGCCACACGCTGGCAGCACGGTGACTCCGTGCGTGCGCGGCATGTTGAACACCACGCCGATGTCCCGACCCTGGCTGATGCTGCCGGCGCGCATCATCGTCGAGGCCAACGCGTCCTCGACTCTGAGTCCAAGCGACAGCAGCAAAGGTCGCGCGCGGTAGTACGCAGCGACGCCGTCGTGCGCGCCCGTGAGTCGATCGCTAAGCAGCGCCTGGGTCAGCTCGTGACCGCGCGCCGAGAATTGATAGAGCACTTCACGCCTGGGGAAAAGAGTGGTTTCTTCGAGCTCATCGAGAGCCCGCGACACCAGCACGCGATAGGCGATGCGTGACCAATCGACGCGGGTGGGAGCATGGCGGGCATCGCGATGCAAAGGTCGAACCACGGCGTGGTGTGCGCTCATGGGAACCCTCGAACGTGGCAGTAGTGGCGCGGATCTTATGCCCGCGAACCGGCAATGAGCTTGTTTTTATTGCCATCTTGCGAACGATTTGGCAATGTACCTGCACGTATTTATCCATCCTTAGCAATATCCTTGCTGCTATGACTCAGATCGACGCCACCGACGCGAAAATTCTCGAGGAGCTTCAACGGGATGCCCGCTTGACCAATCAGGAGCTCGCCGTGCGCGTCGGCTTGAGCCCGGCGCCGTGCTGGCGCCGCCTAAAGCGTCTCGAGGAAGCGGGGCTCATCGCGCAATACGCGGCCATTCTCGACGCCGACAGTGTGGGCTTCAGCATTACCGCCTATTCGCACGTCTCCCTCGAGAACCATCATCCTGACTCGGTGAAGCTCTTCAACGAACTGGTGCAGGACCGCCCCGAAGTGCTCGAGTGCTTCATGATGTCCGGCCAATACGATTACCTTCTCAAGGTCGCGGCCCGCACGATGAGCCATTACGAGGACTTCCTGACCAAGCACCTGCTGCCGAATCCGGCGGTGCGCTCGGTCAGCACCAGCTTCGTGCTGCGACGTATGAAGTTCACCACCGCGCTGCCCGTGGAACCGACCCGCGCCTAGTCGTCACCTCGGCCACATCGACCAGGTTAGCCAGCCGAGACTCGATCTGGGCGATGAAAAGTTCCGCTGGGATCGCTACGGATCGGCGGTCACGGCCGATGACAAGCGCCTCTATATCGGCAGCCGTGATGGCAACGTGTACGCGCTCGAGCCTGCGAGCGGCCGAGAGATCTGGCGCTTTCGCACCGGCGACATGGTCACCGGAACGCCGGCGGTTTACGGCGATTTCGTGATCTTCAACAGCTACGATAAGCATGTCTATGCCGTGAAGGCGGATGATGGCTCGCTGCAGTGGAAGCGCGATCTGAAAGGCGAGTTGCCCTCGGACGTTGTAATTGCCGGCGATCGCGCCTTGATCGGTAGCCGTTCGTACGATCTCAGCGCCATCGATCTGTCATCGGGAGAAATGCGCTGGCAGCGTTACGTCTGGTTTTCGTGGATCGAGTCCGCTCCCAACGTGCGTGACGGCATTGCCTGTGTGGGCACTTCCGATGCCCTCAAGCTGTTCGCATTCGATATCAGGGACGGGCGCATGCAGTGGGGATTTGGCGCATCGCCTGTCGCGACCGAGCAGGCGGTGTATGCGGCAGACCTTGCCGGCCGCGTGTATGCGTTCTCATCTGAGGCCCAACCCGGAACTTGAATAGCCGGTCAAGGACGAGTTCTACGGCAATCGCGACGGAGGCGTTGCCGACAAAGATCGAGGAGGTGCCGCCCGAGCAAAATCAACGGTGTTTTGCCGGAGCTCTGGGCTGAGGCGTATGCTTGCCGCCGACGACGCCCCCCACCCCCGAACAAGAACGCCGGAGAGAAATCAATGAAGAGAAGGTCGTTCTGCGGCTCAGCATTAGCAACGGTCGCCGCAGTCTCCCTGCCCTATTCCCGACTGTTTGCTGCGGCCGATGAGCCGGTTGCGGGCGACGTGCCCGCCATGAGCGTCACGGGCAAACAGCTCGTTCTGCCGCGTTCCGACCTCAACGACTTGCGCGCGAGCCTGCGAGGTCAACTGCTGCTTGCCGGAGACGAGGGCTATGAGAAGGCGCGAAGGGTGTGGAATGGCAGCTTCGATCGGCGCCCTGCGCTCATCGTGCGCTGCGCGGGTGCGGCGGATGTCGTCCAGGCGGTAAATTTCGGCCGGACCCACGAGCTCATCATCTCAGTGCGGGGCGGTGGTCACAGCATTTCCGGGCAGTCGGTATGCGAGGGCGGCCTGATGATTGATCTGGCGCCGCTCAACGGTGTTCGTGTCGATCCGATTGCGCGCCGGGCCCGCGTCGGCGGCGGAGCGCTGCTCGGGGACTTCGACCGCGAAGCACAGGCGTTTGGGCTCGCGACCACGGCGGGCACCGTGTCGCACACGGGCGTCGCGGGACTGACGCTGGGCGGTGGCTTTGGCCGTCTCGGTCGCAAGTTCGGCATGACCTGCGACAACGTCCGCGCCTATGACGTTGTCACGGCTGACGGCCGCTATGTGCGCGCGAGCGCTGAAGAGAATGCCGACCTGAACTGGGGACTACGTGGCGGCGGTGGCAATTTCGGTGTCGTGACTTCCTTCGAGTACGAGCTCTACCCGGTCGGCCCCATGCTCCTGGGAGGTGTGCTGATTTACCCCGTGGCGCAAGCGAAGGAAGTGCTCGAGTTTTTCGATGGCTTCTTCGCCGAGGCGCCGGATGAGCTGTATGTCGATACGACCCTCATCACGACGCCAGAGGGCAATAAGGTACTGATCCTCGATACGACGTATTGCGGGTCGATCGAGGCCGGCGAGCGCGTGCTCAAACCGCTTCGCGAATTTCGCAAGCCCCTGGTAGACACGATCGCGCCGACCCCGTACGTCAAGCAGCAGAGCAGCGTCGACGACGCCTTCGCCTACGGCCGCCACTACTACGTGAAGGCCGGCTTTGCCCGCAGCCTGCCGCCGGATCTGATCGAAGCGATGATCGAGACCTTCATGAGCTCGACGCTGCCAATCACGCCGGTTCTGACGGCTCCCCAGGGCGGCGCGATTTCGCGCGTAGCGGCAGACGCCACTGCATTTCCCTATCGCGAGGCGCGCCACAACCTGCTGATCGCCGCGGCCTGGACGGACAGCAGTGGTGACGAAGCACACCTGAGCTGGGCACGCGGCGCCTGGAAGGTGCTGGAACCGTTCACGCGCGGCTTTTATGTCAATGACAACAACGCCGACATCGGCGAGCGCCGCGTGCTCGAAAACTACGGCCCCAATTACCCGCGCCTGTCGCAACTGAAGGCCAAGTACGACCCGACCAACCTGTTC
>DATBVX010000279.1:0-4083 GCA_036515135.1 Steroidobacteraceae bacterium | reverse complement strand
CGCAAGCCGTCGCGCGTTCGCTGCCACCGGAGCTGTTGACCAACCTCGAGGGTCCGGGCCGCGCGCTCGGGCTCCTGCTGGCGCTGGTGCTCGATCCCCAGCCCGCGGTGCGCGAACTGCAGATCCGGATCATCCAGCAGCACCTCGGTGATCGGGCGCTCACGCTCATCGAGAGGGCGGAGGATGCTGCACGCCAGCTTGCACCCATACAACGGCTGCCAATGCTGCAGGAATTGTTTCCAGCGTTGCGTCGCCTGCCACGAGAGGACCGGCGTCGCATCATCGATGGATTGAATCGGCTCATCCTGGTCGATGGCCGCATCCAGATTTTCGAATACGCGCTGGGTACGCTCGCCCGGGTTTACCTTCGCGACGAGCTCGAACCTGCCGCCCATGCGCGCAGCCTGCGACTCGATCAGGTGACGGCAGAACTCCAGGTGGTGTTCTCCACGCTGGCAGCGCATGGTGCCGGCGATGGGTCGCAAGCACAGCGTGCCTTCGAAATGGGCATGCACCACATTCTGCCGCGATACCGCCCGCCCTACCAACCGGTCCCGGGTTGGCCGGGCGCATTGGATCGCGCGCTCAAGTGCCTGGATCGGCTGTTGCCGGCGGCTAAGGAGCAGCTCGTCCAGGCGCTCGTAAAGACGATTGCTCACGACCAGCGGCTCACCATCGAGGAAGCGGAGTTGCTGCGCGCAATCTGTGCATCCATTCATTGCCCGCTGCCACCCCTCGTCGGAACGGGAACTTAGTCGGCGCGCCAGCGGAAGAACGTCGCGCCGAGAGAGAGAAACAGCCCGGCGGTGAACGCCAGGAAGAAGAGCTGCGGAGCGACATCAGCAAGACCAGCGCCGTCGAGCATGATCGCGCGTGCGGCCTCGAGCATCTGGGTCAGCGGAAAGATCTTCGCGATCCAGCGCAGCCACTCGGCTGAGCCCTCGAGCGAGAACCACACGCCCGACAGCAGCATCATCGGCCACGTGATGAAATTCAGAATGCCACTGGCCAGCTCTTCGCTGGTGAAGCGCGCCGCGACGAAGAGCCCGATCGCAATCAACGAGATGGCTCCCAGCAGCGCCACCACAAACAACAACAGCGCGCTGCCTTCCATGCGGAAATCAAGCACCAACCGCAGAGCGGCGAAGACAAGAACCGTCACCAGCATGATCAGGATCAATCGTGACAGGACCTGCGCCGAGATGAACTCGAGCGCGCTGAGCGGCGTGGCCCGCAGCCGCTTGAGGAAACCGGACTTGCGATAACGGACCACGACCCAGCCGACGCCGAACAGACAGCTGAACATCATGTTCATTCCGAGGATTCCGGGCAGAAGCCAGTCCACGTAACGCACCGCCTGGCCAGTGACGGCTTCGCGCCGGATCTCACTCGGGTCCGACTCGAGCAGCAGCTTCTCCACGATGTAGCCCTGCGGCGAGTCGGTATTGACCCAATACCGCGGTGCGGCGCGCAGATCGAGCAGCAGATCCATCTGGTGGCGCGCCACTTTCTTCACCGCATCCTGCTGGTCCGAAACTGTGAAGAATTCGACGTAGTGGGTGCCCAGGAACGGGTGCAACGACTTGTCGATCGACTCGCCGGCATGCAGCACACCGACCTTGAACAGCGGGCGCTCGGGACCACCAAAGATGAGTGCCATCGCGATCACCAGTATGACGGGCAACAGCACGTTCCAGCCGAGCGTGGCGCGATCGCGCAGGAACTCGAGGTTGCGCGCGTGCAGCACCGCCAGCAGCCTGCGGCTCATGCGCGCAGCTCCTTGCCCGTGAGCTCGAGGAACAGGTCCTCGAGATTGCGGGGCCGGATTCGCAGTCGCTTGAGCGGCACCTGTGCGTCCATGAGGTACCTGAGCGTGACATCGACATTGGGTGTCGAAATTTCGACATGTTCGGTGCCTTCAAGCACCTGAAACGGGAGAGATGCCCGCTCGAGTCGGAAATCCTCGCGCGGAAGCTCGAGGATCACGTCCTCGAAGTGCTCACGCAGGAGTTGCGCGGGCGAGCCCATGGCGATGATGTGGCCGTGATCCATGATCGCAATCGTGTCGCACAGGTAGTAGGCCTCTTCCATGTAGTGGGTGGTCAGGATCACGGTCTTGTTGCGCGCCTTGATACCGGCGATCAGATCCCAGAAGTTGCGTCGCGCCTGCGGATCGAGACCGGTGGTCGGCTCATCGAGGAACAGCAGCGCCGGATCGTTGACCAGCGCAATGCCCAGCAGCAGCCGTTGTTGCTGGCCACCGGAGAGCTTGCGGTGGTCGCGATCCTGGAGCTTTTCGAGCGCGCAGGCGCGGATGATCTGGTCGATTTCCGCCCCGCGCGGATAGAGGTGGCGAAAGAGCGTCAGACATTCGCGCACCGTCAGAAAGTCCTGGAGCGCGGTCTTCTGGAACTGAATGCCAGCTTCCTCGCGAAAGCGCCGGCCAGCGGGCTCACCTTGATACCACACCTCGCCCGAAGTGGCGGGCAGGATGCCTTCCATGATCTCGACCGTCGTGGTCTTGCCGGCGCCGTTGGGCCCGAGCAGACCGAAGCAGGTTCCTTCCTCGACCGTGAACGACACGCCGTCGACGGCGACGATGTCGCCGTAGTGCTTGACCAGTTGACGGGCTTCGAGGATGGCAGGCATGCGTGTGGAGTGGCGTGATTCTCTCATCCCGAACGGCGGTCGGCTATCATTCATCGCGTGAATGCCTCGCGCGCCTCGATGTCTGCAAGTCCATATCCCAATCTGCTCAAGCCTCTCGATCTCGGCTTCGTCAAACTACCTAACCGGGTGTTGATGGGATCGATGCACACCGGGCTCGAAGACCGCGCGCGCGATTATCCGCGGCTCGCGACGTACTTCGCCGAGCGGGCGCGGGGTGGCGTGGGTCTCATCGTCACTGGAGGCATCGCGCCCAACATGGCTGGCTGGGCCAAGCCGTTTGCGGGCAAGCTCAGCTGGCGCGCTGAAATGCCGCGGCATCGGCTCATCGCCGATGCCGTGCATCGCGAAGGCGGCCGGGTCTGCATGCAGATCCTGCACACGGGCCGCTATGCCTATCACCCGCTCGCTGTCGCTCCCTCGCCGCTCAAGGCGCCGATCAGTCCGTTCAAGCCGCGCGAGCTGTCGACGCGCGGTGTCGAGCGTCAGATTCGTGATTACGTCCGGTGCGCGATGCTCGCCCGCGAGGCCGGTTACGACGGCGTCGAAATCATGGGCTCCGAGGGCTACTTCATCAACCAGTTCCTGGTGCGCCGCTCAAACCACCGCAACGATGAATGGGGAGGCAGCTTCGCCAACCGCAGCCGGCTCGCGATCGAGATCGTGTCGCGCACGCGGGAGGCGGTCGGGGACGATTTCATCCTCATTTTCCGCCTGTCGATGCTGGATCTGATCGATGACGGCAGCACGTTTGAAGAATCGCTGTCGCTCGCGCGAGCGATAGAGAAGGCGGGCGCGACCCTGATCAATACCGGGATCGGCTGGCATGAAGCCCGCATCCCGACCATCGCGACGATGGTGCCGCGCGCGGCCTTCAGCTGGGTTACGGGACGGCTCAAGCTCGAGGTCAAGGTGCCGGTGATCGCCACCAACCGCATCAACGATCCCGCCGTGGGTGAGGCCATCATCGCAGGTGGCCAGGCCGACATGGTGTCGATGGCGCGACCGTTCCTTGCGGACGCGGAGTTCGTGCGCAAGGCAGCCGAGAATCGCGCCGATGAGATCAACACCTGCATCGGTTGCAACCAGGCGTGCCTCGACCACGTGTTTGAAAACAAGGTCGCGAGCTGCCTCGTCAACCCGCGGGCGTGTCACGAAACCGATCTGGTCTATGCACCGGCAACGGCGCGCAAACGGATTGCGGTGGTCGGCGCCGGACCCGCGGGACTCGCATGCGCAGTGGTGGCGGCGGAACGCGGTCACGAAGTCACCCTGTTCGAGGCGGGGACCGAGATTGGCGGGCAGTTCAACCTGGCGAAGCGCATTCCCGGCAAGGAAGAGTTCCACGAGACGTTGCGCTATTTCCACCGGCAGCTGGCGCTCAAGGGAGTGCGACTCGAGATGGGGCGACGGGTC
>DATBVX010000278.1:0-3239 GCA_036515135.1 Steroidobacteraceae bacterium | reverse complement strand
CGACCCCCAGAATGGCGCCGGCGAGCGGCAGCCATGAGCGCAGTACCCCCTCCACCCGCCACAGTCCGACACCGATGGCGAGCAGCCAGCAGACCAACGCCGCCAGCAGCCACCAGGGCGTCTTGAGCTCAAGCTTAAGCTTTGGTAATGGATTCGATGACACGCCGCGCGACCGGGTCCGCAGGCGCTGCACTGCCAAGGAGATAGGCATGCAATGTCGGATCCGGAAGCTCGAGCAGCATTGCGAATGCCCGCCGTTCGGACAAGTCCGCATTTCGATAGCGCCCGGCGAGATAGCGCTCGAGGAGCGCATCAAGCTCCTTCATTCCGCGGCGGCATCGCCACGCGAGGCGCCCGTCGCTCACTGCCCTCCGCCCGCCAGCATCCTCTTGATCGCCGCGATCGCGCGCGCCGGGTTGAGATCCTTCGGGCACGCCTCGGTGCAGTTCATGATCGTGTGACAGCGATACAGGCGAAACGAATCATCGAGGGCATCGAGACGCTCATCGGTCGCCTCGTCGCGGCTGTCCACGATCCAACGGTAAGCCGCCAGCAGCACGGCCGGCCCGAGATAACGGTCGCCGTTCCACCAAGAGCTCGGGCAGCTCGTCGTGCAACAGGCGCACAGGATGCACGCCGAGGGCCGATCGACCTTTTCCTGCTGTTCCTTCGATTGCCGACGTTCGCGGTCCGGCGGCGCAGGCGCGCGTGACTGCAGCCAGGGGCGAATCGAGGCGTACTGGGCAAAGAACTGCGACAGGTCCGGGACCAGATCCTTGATCACCGGCTGGTGCGGCAACGGATAGATGCTCACTTCGCGCCCCAGGTCCTGGCAGGACTTGATGCAGGCGAGCGTGTTGAACCCGTCGATGTTCATGGCGCAGCTGCCGCAGATGCCCTCGCGACATGAGCGGCGAAACGTCAGGGTCGAGTCGATTTCGTTCTTGATCTTGATCAACGCGTCGAGAACCATCGGCCCGCATTCGTCCATGTCGATTTCGAACGCGTCGACACGCGGATTCTCCCCCGATTGCGGGTCAAAGCGGTAGATGCGAAACGTGCGCAGAGCGCGCGCACTCGCTGGCGCCTTGTGCACCCGGCCAGGGCGAACGCGTGAATTCTGCGGCAAACGAAATTGTGACATCGGCGCCTCGAACGACCTCAGTAGATGCGGGCCATTGGCGGAATAGGAGCGGCCTCGCTCGTCAGTGTCTCAAGATGAACCGGCCGATAGTCGAGCCGCACCCGTCCCCGTTCGTCCACCCAGGCCAGCGTGTGCTTCAGCCAGTTGGCGTCGTCCCGCTGCGGAAAGTCCTCGCGCGCATGCGCGCCGCGGCTCTCGCGGCGGTTCTCGGCGCCGTGAATCGTTGCGGTCGCCTGCAACAGCAGGTTCTCGAGCTCGAACGTCTCGATTAGATCGGTATTCCACACCAGCGAGCGATCGCTGATCACAACCTCCGCCATCGACTCGACAACGCCGGCGAGCTGCCTGATTCCCTCGCGAAGCACGTCGCCACTGCGGAACACGGCGGCGTGATTCTGCATCGTGCGCTGCATGTCGAGGCGGATCTGAGCCGTGCGGCGCTTGCCATTGGCGTGGCGAAGCCGCTCCAGACGGCTGAGCGTCGGATCGCAGCCATCCTTTGGCAACGGGCGATGTTCCGCGCCGGATCTGATCAGTCGCGCGCAGTGGCGCGCGGCGGCGCGTCCGAACACGACCAGATCGAGAAGCGAGTTCGAACCCAGGCGATTGGCGCCGTGCACCGACACACACGCGGCCTCGCCCACGGCCATCAAGCCAGGCACCACGGCCTCCGCGTCGCCTCCCTTGAGCGTGAGCACTTCGCCGTGAACGTTGCTGGGAATCCCGCCCATGTTGTAGTGGGCGGTCGGCAGCACGGGAATCGGCTCGCGCGTGACATCGACGCCCGCAAAGATGCGCGAGGTCTCCGCGATCCCCGGCAGGTGCTCGTGAATCACCTCGGGCCCCAGATGTTCGAGATGCAGATGGATATGATCCTTCAGCTTGCCAACCCCGCGCCCCTCGCGAATCTCGATCGTCATCGAGCGGCTCACGACATCGCGCGAGGCGAGATCCTTGGCGTTAGGTGCATAGCGCTCCATGAAACGCTCGCCGTTGGCATTGGTGAGATAGCCCCCCTCGCCGCGCACACCTTCGGTAATGAGACACCCGGCCCCGTAGATGCCCGTCGGGTGGAATTGCACGAACTCCATGTCCTGCAACGGCAACCCGGCACGCAAGACCATCCCTCCGCCGTCGCCGGTGCAGGTATGCGCGGAAGTGCACGAGAAATAGGCGCGGCCGTAACCGCCGGTTGCCAGGATGACCATGTGCGCGCGGAAGCGGTGCAAGGTCCCCTCGGCGAGATCGAGCGCGATGACTCCGCGGCACGCGCCGTCCTCCATGATCAGATCAAGCGCGAAGTACTCGATGAAGAACTGCGCCTGGTGCTTGAGCGATTGCTGGTACAGCGTGTGCAGCATCGCGTGACCGGTGCGATCGGCCGCGGCGCAGGTACGTTGCGCGATACCCTTGCCAAAGTGAGTCGTCATGCCACCGAACGGACGCTGGTAGATCCTGCCATCCTCGGTCCGCGAGAACGGCACGCCGTAATGTTCAAGCTCGATCACGGCGCTCGGCGCTTCCCTGCACATGAACGCGATCGCGTCCTGGTCGCCGAGCCAGTCGGATCCCTTGACGGTGTCGTACATGTGCCAGCGCCAGTCGTCCTCGCCCATGTTGCCGAGCGCGGCGCTGATTCCACCCTGCGCGGCGACGGTGTGACTGCGCGTCGGGAACACCTTGGTGATGCACGCGGTCGACAGGCCCGCCTCGGCCAGGCCGAAGGTGGCGCGCAGACCGGCGCCGCCAGCACCGACGACGACGACATCGCAGGTGTGCTCGATAAACGAAAAGGCGCTCCTCATGTCGCGCCTCCACCGGCGACGCGGATCACCGCGAGAACTCCGGCAGCGGCAATGACCACGTGCGCGAATCCGGCCAGCCTGACGGCAGTGCGCTGCACTCGCGGGTCGTGAACGTAATCCTCGATCACGACCTGAAGTCCGAGTTGCGAGTGCAGGCTCGAGACGAGCACGAAAAGTGCAACGACGAGCGCATTGAGCGGACGCGCCTTGCCCCTGACTCGCGCGCGGGACTGCCGGCGGCGCCGGGCTGCTCTGTACGGCCGACACGTCGCCGGCAATCGTGATGGCGA
>DATBVX010000277.1:0-12121 GCA_036515135.1 Steroidobacteraceae bacterium | reverse complement strand
GGCTCGAGCCCGCCACGACCGCCGGCCTGCTGGCGCTGTCGGGTGCGCTCGAAGGCGACATCGGTCGATCGCTGGCGCACCACCGGGAACACGAGGCGCGCCGCGCGCTCGAGCGCTGGCTCAAGCTGTTCGGTGATCGTTTCTACATTGAAGTGCAGCGGGTTGGACGACCCGGAGAGGAGTCCTACATCGAGTCCGTCCTGCGATTGATCGCAGCTCACCCGGCCCCGCTCGTCGCGACCAACGACGTGCGTTTCATCCGGCGCGACGAGTTCGAGTCGCACGAGGCACGAGTCTGCATTCAGGAGGGCAGCCTGCTCGCCGATCCGGCTCGAGTGCGACGTTATACCGATCAGCAGTATCTGCGGTCTCCGCAGGAGATGGCGCACTTGTTCGCAGACCTGCCGGAGGCTCTCGAGAACTCGGTCGAGATCGCGCGGCGCTGCACGCTCGAACTCAAGCTCGGCGAGTCGCACCTGCCGGAATTCCCGGTGCCGCCGGGCAGCACGACGCCGGATTTCCTGCGGGCGCAGGCACGTGCGGGGCTCACGCAGCGCATCCGACTGTTCGCAGCGAACGATTCGCGGCGTGAGGCCTACGAGCAGCGGCTCGAGAGCGAGCTCGACACGATCTGCAAGATGGGCTTCGAGGGTTACTTCCTGATCGTCGCGGATTTCATCCGCTGGTCGCGCGACAACGGCATTCCTGTGGGACCTGGCCGCGGTTCGGGGGCGGGTTCGCTCGTGGCCTGGTGCCTCGGCATCACCGATCTCGATCCGATCAAGCATGTCCTGCTGTTCGAGCGCTTCCTCAATCCCGAGCGCGTGTCGATGCCCGACTTCGACATCGATTTCTGCATGCAGGGGCGCGACCGCGTCATCGGCTATGTGGCGGACAAGTACGGCCGCGACCGCGTCTCACAGATCATCACGTACGGCACCATGGCGGCCAAGGCCGTGGTCCGCGACGTCGGGCGCGTCCTCGGCATGAGCTACGGGTACGTCGACCGCATTGCCAAGCTGATTCCATTCGAACTCGGCATTACGCTCGAGAAGGCCCTCGAGCAGGAACCCGAACTCAAACGCCTGTACCGTTCCGAAGAGGATGTGCGCGGCCTGATCGACCTGGCGCGTTCGTTGGAGGGCCTGACGCGCAATGCCGGGACGCACGCCGGCGGCGTCGTGATCGCGCCATCCGTGCTCACGGATTTCGCGCCGCTCTACTGTGAGGAAGGCGGAGCGAGCGTCGTGACCCAGTTCGACAAGGACGACGTCGAAGCGGCCGGGTTGGTCAAGTTCGATTTCCTCGGGTTGCGTACGCTCACGATCATCGATTGGACGGTCAAGATGATCAATGCGGAGCGCGGGCGGCGCGGTGAGACGCCACTCGACATCGCGGCGATCCCGATGGACGATGCGGTAACCTACGCGCTGCTCAAGAGCTGCCGCACCAATGCCGTGTTCCAGCTCGAATCGCGCGGCATGAAGGACCTCATCCGCCGGCTCCAGCCCGATTGTTTCGAAGACATCGTGGCGCTGGTCGCGCTCTTTCGACCCGGGCCGCTGCAGTCGGGCATGGTCGACGATTTCATCGATCGCAAGCACGCCCGCACCAACGCACCGATCGACTATCTGCATCCCGACTTAAAACCCGTGCTCGCATCGTCTTACGGCGTGATCCTCTATCAGGAGCAGGTCATGCAGATTGCGCAGGTGCTGGCGGGTTACACCCTGGGTGGAGCGGATCTGCTGCGCCGGGCGATGGGCAAGAAGAAGCCGGAAGAGATGGCGAAGCAGCGTGCAGTATTCGTTGCCGGTGCCATGCAGCGTGGCGTCGAGGAGCCGCGCGCGCGGCACATCTTCGATCTGATGGAGAAGTTCGCGGGCTACGGGTTCAACCGGTCGCACTCAGCAGCCTACGCTCTTCTGTCTTATCAGACTGCGTGGCTCAAGGCGCACTATCCGGCGCCGTTCATGGCCGCGGTGCTGTCATCCGACATGGACCGCACCGACAAGGTGGTCGCGCTGATCGACGAGTGCGTCAGCATGGGGCTAAAGGTCGAGTCCCCGGACGTAAATGTTTCCGTCTACGCGTTCACGGTGAGTGGCGAACGCACAATTCGCTATGGGTTGGGCGCAGTGAAGGGCGCGGGTGAAGCCGCGGCGCAGGCGCTCATCGCCGAGCGCGAGGCCCGCGGTCCATTCTCGAGCCTCGAAGATCTGTGCCGAAGGCTCGATGTGAACCGCGTCAATCGCCGCGTGCTGGAAGCACTCATCCGCTCGGGTTGCCTGGACTCCCTGGGGCGCAATCGACATACACTCATGTCATCGCTCGGTGGCGCATTACAGCTCGGGGCGCAGAACACGCGCGCGGAGTCGACCGGCCAGGTCGATCTCTTCGGCCTCGCAACCGCTCCAACCGTCGAGGCGGGGCGCACGGAGATTGTCGAGCTGCCCGAATGGCCGGAGGAAGTCCGCCTCGCCGGCGAACGCGAAACGCTCGGCCTCTATCTGACAGGTCATCCGGTCGCCCGCTATGAGCAGGAACTCAAATTTCTCGCCAGCGGGCGCATCGGCGATCTCACCAGCGGCAGAGCCGTGCTGTCGGGAGAAACGGGCCGCTGGCAACCCGGCCGCAACGTCACGGTCGGCGGACTCGTGCTCGAGGTGCGCAAGCGCGCCAACCGCGTCTCGCTGATGCTGGACGATCGCAGCGGCCGGATGGAAGTCACGCTGTTCGACGATGTCTATCAGCAGCATCGTGATGTTATCGCCAGGGATGCGATCCTGCTGATCGAGGGCCAGATGCGCTTCGATGAGTTCACCGAAGGCTGGCGCTTGAATGCGAAGCGCCTGGTTGACATCGACCAGGCACGTGAGCAACAGGCGCGCCGGCTCGTTATCCGTTGGCCGCCGAGCGCCGTGGCAGGCGATACCGTCACACGGCTCGCCGAGCTGCTCAAACCATTCGTTGGCGGTACCTGCAGCGTTGCGATCCGCTACGAGGGTCCGTCTGCCGGGGCAGTTCTGGCGCTGGATGAACAATGGTCGGTGCGTCCGGCGCGCGCCCTGATCGAGCAACTTGGGAAGCTCGTGGGCATTGAACACGTGCGGGTGTACTACGGCGCGCAGCGAACCGTCGGCAACGGTGGAGCAGGCGCAGAGCAGATCGGCGGCTGAGCGCACAGCAGGCGGCAATGGATCTCAATTTCCTCGATTTCGAACAGCCGATCGCCGAGCTCGAGGCCAAGATCGACGAGCTCAAGTTCCTGGGCTCGGACACCGAGATCAACATTGGCGAAGAGATTGCGCGCCTCAAAGCCAAGAGCCGCGCCCTGACAACGAGCATCTTCGCGAATCTGACGCCCTGGCAGATCACGCAGCTGGCGCGCCATCCGCAACGGCCCTATTCGCTCGACTACATCGGGCAACTCTTCACCGAGTTCCAGGAGCTGCACGGCGATCGGATGTACGGCGATGACCTGGCGATCATCGGTGGGTTTGCACGGCTCGAGAATCGCCCGGTCATGGTCATCGGTCACCAGAAGGGTCGCGACACCAAGGAGCGCGTGCGGCGGAACTACGGCATGCCCAAGCCCGAGGGCTATCGCAAGGCCTTGAGGTTGATGAAGCTGGCGGAACGCTTCCGGTTGCCGTTGATCACGCTCATCGACACGCCGGGTGCGTATCCCGGCGTGGGTTCCGAAGAGCGTGGCCAGAGCGAGGCCATCGCACGCAATCTGTTCGAGATGAGCACACTCGCGGTGCCGATCGTGAGCATCGTGATCGGGGAAGGGGGCTCGGGTGGAGCACTCGCAATAGGCGTGTGCGACCGGCTGCTGATGCTCCAGTACAGCATCTATTCGGTGATCTCCCCGGAAGGCTGTGCCACGATCCTGTGGAAAAGTGCCGACAAGAAGGAACTGGCCGCCGAAGCGATGGGGCTGACCGCCGACCGGTTGAGCAAGCTCAACCTGGTCGACGAGGTCATCCGTGAGCCACTTGGCGGCGCGCATCGGGACCCCGCCGCAATGGTCGAGATGCTCAAGGCAGCGCTGATCAGGCATCTGGACGAACTGGAAGCGCCCCCGATCGAAACAGTGCTCGCGACACGCGCTGCGCGGCTGCAGGCGTTCGGAGTGTTTGCCGGCGCCTGACGGTCATCGGGCGTCGGCGCGACGCTCTTGACGATCAGCCGGCGCGGCGCGAATGACACTCCGGGTACCCCAATGATGTCCGGTTTCACGGTTTCCCATCTGGACGCAAGCCTGGCGAGACTTGTGCATGACGCACGGACGGCTCGCTACTGTGTCGCCTTCAGCGGTGGGGTCGATTCGACTGCGCTGTTGCACGCGATGGCAAGCTTGCACGCACAGTGTCCAGGACTGGCAGTGCGAGCCTTGCACGTCAATCACCATTTGCTGAGGCAATCGGACGACTGGGCCCGCCAATGCATGGATTTCGCCGCCGGTGTTGACGTCACGTGTGCGATTCTCGACGTTTACGTCGATCCCGCGCGGGGTGAGTCGACGGAGGCGGCCGCGCGGGTGGCGCGCTATGCGGGACTATCCGCAGCGCTGAGCGAAGGCGAGTACCTGTTGACCGCGCATCACCGTGACGATCAGCTCGAGACGGTACTGCTCCAGTTGCTGCGTGGCGCCGGAGTGGCGGGCTTGAGCGGCATGCCCGCGAGCACCACTCTCGGCAGCGGACACCTGCTGCGCCCGCTGCTCGATGTCGCTCGTTCCGATCTGGTCGCGTACGCCACCGCCGCCGGATTGCACTGGATCGAGGACCTGAGCAACATGGATACGCGGTTCGACCGCAATTTCCTGCGTCAACAGCTGCTGCCGGTATTGAACAAGCGCTGGCCGGGAGCCGCCGAGAGCGTCTCCCGCTCGGCCGGGCACCTGGCGGAGGCACAGCAGTTGCTTACCGAGCGCGCACGCGAGGATCTTGTGCTGGCGCGCGCCGGCACGAACCTGCGTATCTCGGCGATTCGCGCCCTGGAGCCCAGGCGGGCGCGCAATCTGCTGCGATGCTGGATCGATGGTGCTGGTTTCCGAGTGCCCTCGAGTACGGTCCTCGACCAGGTCGTGCGGCAAATGCTCCACGCCCGCGCCGATGCGATGCCCCTGATCGCGTGGGGGGACGCCGAGCTGCGCCGCTTTCGGGACGAGCTGTATCTCGGCGTTGCGCCACCGCCCACGCCACCGACGGAACTGCCATGGGACTGGCGTGGCCGTTCCGAGCTCGACCTGCCTGAGGGGCTGGGACGCTTGCGGTTGCGGACAGCTCTTCCCGGGGAATGTGCTCTCGCAATTCCCCCGCAGCCGTTGCGAGTCGGCTTTCAGAGCGGTTCGTACCGGTTGCGGCTCGCGCAAGGTGCGCCGCGCAGGACGCTGCGCAATCTGTTCCAGGAATACGGCGTGGTTCCGTGGATGCGTCCTTGTTTGCCGCTGGTGTTCATTGGGGATTCGCTGGCTGCGGTTGCGGATCTGTGGATCGACGCTGAGTTTCAGGTCCGCGAGCCGGGTGGCATGGCGATCGAATGGCTCGACCACCCACCGATATTCTAGTGCGGAGATCGCCGGCGAGCGGCGAGTTTCGTTGAGGTCGCGTCGGTGTTCTGGTATCTTGACCGCCCGTCGAAAATTTGCGGCCGACGCGGCGCAAGTGAGCGACGGGCCACGTGAGCTCTCCTCATCTCCCGCCCGCCGCCCATCCTGTAAATTCTGGCGGGTGAGTCTGAAATGACCCGTTTTGTATTCGTGACTGGTGGCGTCGTTTCCTCGCTGGGGAAAGGCATTGCTGCCGCTTCGCTGGGCGCGATTCTCGAGGCGCGCGGCCTCAAGATCGCCATGGTCAAGCTCGATCCGTACATCAACGTCGATCCCGGGACGATGAGCCCGTTCCAGCACGGCGAGGTGTACGTGACCCGCGACGGGACCGAGACCGACCTTGATCTCGGTCATTACGAGCGCTTCGTGCGCACCACCACGGGCCGCGACAGCAATTTCACCACCGGGCGCATCTACGAGCGGGTGATCGCCAAGGAGCGCCGGGGTGACTACCTTGGTGCGACCGTGCAGGTGATCCCGCACATCACCGACGAGATCAAGCGCAGCATCCGTCTCGGCGCCGGCGATGCGGATGTCTGCATGGTGGAAATCGGCGGTACGGTGGGCGACATCGAATCGTTGCCGTTCCTCGAAGCGATCCGCCAGATGGGTGTCGAACTCGGCCGCAACAATGTGATCTACATGCACCTGACGCTCGTTCCGGTGGTCGGCAGCTCCGCAGAGATCAAGACCAAGCCGACGCAGCACTCCGTGAAGGAGCTGCGCGGAATCGGTATCCAGCCGGACATTCTCCTGTGCCGCTGCCGCGAGACGCTGCCGGAGGAGCATCGACGCAAGATCGCCCTCTTCACCAATGTCGAGGAACGCGCGGTCATCTCGGCGGTCGATGCCGACGACATCTACCGCATCCCGATCCTGCTGCACGAGCAGGGCCTCGATGACATCGTAGTCGACAAGCTGCGCCTGCAGGCCGCGCCCACCGACCTCGCTGAATGGCGCCAGGTCGTAAATGCCAAGATGAATCCCGAGGCGGCGGTCAACGTCGCGATGGTCGGCAAGTACGTGCAGATCCGCGATTCGTACATTTCGCTCAACGAGGCGCTTACTCATGGCGGCGTACGTACGCGCACGCGCGTGAACGTGCATTACATCGAGTCGGCTGACATCGAGACGCAGGGCACGGACTGTCTCGACGGCATGGATGCCATCCTGGTGCCGGGCGGCTTCGGTGAGCGCGGCATCGAGGGCAAGATCAGGGCGGCCGAGTACGCCCGGCGTCACGGTATCCCTTACCTGGGCATCTGCCTGGGCATGCAGGTGGCGGTGATCGAGTACGCGCGGCACGTCGTTGGACTCGACGGCGCGCACAGCACGGAATTTAATCGGGCCACGCCGCATCCGGTGATCGCGCTGATTACGGAATGGCAGGACGAGGTGCACGGCGCGCAAGTGCGCAACGAGACATCCGAGAAGGGTGGGACGATGCGCCTGGGCTCGCAGGAATGCCGTATCGTTCCCGGTACCCTCGCTCATTTCGTCTACGGGCGCGACCTGATCATGGAGAGACACCGCCACCGTTACGAGTTCAACAACCGCTACCTCGATCGCCTGTCGAAGGCCGGGCTGAAGTTTTCCGGATTCTCGAAGGATGGCCTGGTCGAGCTGATCGAGTTGCCGGGGCATCCCTGGTTCATCGCCTGCCAGTTTCATCCTGAATTCAATTCCACGCCGCGCGACGGCCATCCCCTGTTCACCGGGTTCATCCGCGCCGCGCGTCACTACCGGGCCTCGCAGCTGCCAGCTGCGGCCAGCGCATGAAGCTCCATGGATTCGACGTCGGCGTCGACCAGCCCTTCTTCCTGATCGCTGGACCCTGCGTCGTCGAGAGCGAGGGACTGGTCCTCGACACAGCCGGGCGGCTCAAGGACATCGCCACCCAGCTCAAGATTCCATTCATCTTCAAGGCCTCGTTCGACAAGGCCAATCGCACGTCGCGGACGAGTTTCCGAGGGCCGGGAATCACGGAAGGATTGCGCATCCTCGGTGAAGTGCAACGCCAGCTCCGCCTGCCGGTGCTCACCGACGTGCACGAGGATACACCGCTCGGCGAAGTGGCCGCCGTCGTCGATGTGCTGCAGACGCCCGCATTTCTCTGCCGACAGACGAATTTCATCATCAACGTCGCCTCACAGGGCAAGCCGGTCAACATCAAGAAGGGCCAGTTCCTCTCGCCGTGGGAGATGCAGAACGTGGTCGACAAGGCGCGTTCCACCGGCAACCAGCAGATCATGGTGTGCGAGCGGGGATTCTCGTTCGGCTACAACAACCTCGTGTCGGACATGCGCTCGCTCATGGTGATGCGGTCCACCGGCTGTCCGGTGGTGTTCGATGCGACCCATTCCGTGCAGCTGCCCGGTGGCAAGGGATTGGCTTCCGGCGGACAACGCGAGTTCGTGCCGCTGCTGGCGCGGGCGGCGATCGGCGCGGGTGTTGCGGGGCTGTTCATGGAGACCCACCCGGATCCCGAAAAGGCATTGAGCGACGGCCCGAATGCCTGGCCGCTCGACCGCATGCTGCCACTCCTCACGACGCTCAAGGCGCTCGATCGGGCGGTGAAGGCGCAGCCCTACGAGGAGTCACGTCTGTGAGCCGAATTGCCGAGATCCGCGGGCGCGAGATCATCGACTCGCGTGGCAATCCCACGGTCGAAGCCGATGTCGTGCTCGACTCGGGCGCGATGGGCCGCGCTGCCGTGCCGTCCGGCGCATCGACCGGCACGCGCGAGGCAGTCGAGCTGCGCGACGGGGACCCGAAGCGCTACCTCGGCAAGGGTGTCCTCAATGCCGTAGCGAACGTGAACGGCGCAATCCGCCAGACGCTCATCGGCCGCGATTCGCAGGACCAGCGCGGACTGGATGAGCGCATGATCGAGCTGGACGGCACCGGTAACAAGTCACATCTGGGCGCCAATGCCATCCTCGCCGTTTCGCTGGCCGCCGCGCATGCCGCCGCCAACGATCGCAAGTTGCCGCTGTTCCGGCACCTGGCCGGGGACCGCGAGCTCGAGCTGCCCGTGCCGATGCTCAACATCATCAACGGCGGCGTACATGCCGACAACAACGTCGACATCCAGGAATTCATGATCGTTCCCGTCGGCGCGCCGTCGTTGAGCGAAGCCGTGCGCTACGGCGCCGAGGTGTTTCATACCCTCAAGAGGGTCTTGCACAAGAAGGGCCTCAACACCACGGTGGGCGACGAAGGCGGCTTCGCGCCCGACCTGCCATCGAACGAAGCTGCGCTCGAGACCATCATCGAGGCGATCCAGCTGGCCGGGTATACTCCTGGTGGTGACATTCATCTCGGTCTCGACGTCGCGAGCTCCGAGTTCTTCAGCGAAAACGTCTACACGCTCGAGTCAGAGGGCCGACAGTTCAGCGCGGCCCAGTTTGTCGATTACCTCGCCGACCTGGTTGGACGGTACCCGATCATCACGATCGAGGATGGCATGAGCGAGGGAGACTGGCATGGCTGGACGCTGCTCACGCAGCGACTGGGCCGTCGCATCCAGCTCGTGGGCGACGACCTGTTCGTGACTAACACGAAGATCCTCAGAGAGGGCATCGACAGGGGTATCGCCAACTCGATCCTCATCAAGGTGAACCAGATCGGCACACTCACGGAGACCCTGGCGGCGATCGATCTCGCGACCGCGAATGGTTATTCCGCCATCATCTCGCACCGCTCCGGAGAGACCGAGGATTGCACCATCGCCGACATCGCGGTCGCCACCAGCGCCACGCAGATCAAGTCCGGATCGATGTCGCGCTCCGACCGCGTCGCGAAGTACAACCAGTTATTGCGGATCGAAGCGCAGCTGGGTGCGCACGCGCGCTACGCAGGCCGGGGCGCTTTCCCGGTGCCGGTGAAGTAACGAGGCTGCCAGTGAATCTGCTACGCTGGCACCGATGAGACTGTTCGCGGCCATTCTGCTCATGGCACTGCTCGCGCTGCAGTATCGGCTGTGGCTTTCGGATGACGGCGTGCGCGAGGTGCGGCGGCTGGAGAACGCCGTGGTTGCGCAGGAGCGAGAAAATGACGGGCTGACAGCGCGCAATGCGCAGCTCGCAGCGGAAGTCGAGAATCTCAAGAAAGGTCTCGACGCCGTCGAAGAGAGGGCTCGCAGTGACCTCGGCATGGTCGGCGCCAACGAGACCTTTTACCAGGTCGTCATCCCCGCACCGGAATCGAGAACGGACGTCGCGGACACCGAGGCGGCAGGCGGCACCGGTGCAACAACGGAGTCCCTGCCGCGCGATCCCTTGTCGCGGAGCTCACAACACGCTGCGGCCCGATGAGCAGACAGCAGCGTGCCGCACGCCACTGGGCCGTGATTGCGGCGGCTGGCCAGGGCGAACGGATGTCGGCTGAGCAGCCCAAACAGTATCTCAGCCTGTGCGGTCGAACACTGCTCGAGCACACGCTGCGCCCATTCGTCGAGTGCCCGGCGCTGAGCGGCATCGTGGTCGTGATCGCTTCCGGTGACAGCCGTTGGAGCGACTTGCCGGTGGCTCTTGATCCGCGCATTCGTGCTGTCTCCGGCGGCGCCGAACGGATGCACTCGGTACTCAATGGGCTCAACGAGCTCGCGCGCGAGGCGCAGGCAACTGACTGGGTGTTGGTTCACGATGCCGCGCGACCCTGTCTCGATCGCGCCAACCTGGAGCGGCTCATCAATTCTCTTGAGGATGATGCGGTCGGTGGCCTTCTGGCCGTGCAAGTTCGCGACACGCTCAAACGGGCTGACAGGGCTGGCGAACACGTGATGGCGACCGTCGAGCGCGAGGGGTTGTGGGCGGCTCAGACGCCACAGATGTTCCGGTATGAGCTGCTGCATCGCGCGCTTGATGGCGCGGTGCGCACAGGTCTCAAGGTCACGGACGAGGCGGGTGCCGTCGAGGCGCTCGGTGAGCGGCCGCGACTCGTCTCGGGCAGCCCGCGCAACATCAAGGTCACGCTGCCCGAGGATCTGAGTCTCGCGGAGGCGATATTGACCGCTGCACCGGGTCGCGCATGAGTGTCAGTTCCCGGGTCGGTTTTGGCATTGACGTGCACGCGTTTGGCACCGGCGATCACGTCATGCTGGGCGGCGTGCGGGTCGCCCATGACCACGGTGTGCGGGCACATTCTGATGGCGACGTCGTCATTCATGCGCTGTGCGACGCGTTGCTGGGTGCGGCCGGGCTGGGCGACATCGGCCAGCACTTTCCCGATACCGATCCCCAATGGCGCGGTGCCGCGAGCAGTCTCCTGCTCGAGAAAGTCGTGACGATGCTGACGGCGCGTGGCTTTGAGCCGGTGAATGTCGACGTCACCATAATCGCGGAACGACCTCGCATCGGACCGCACCGTGAGGCCATCCGGCATCGTCTCGCGGAGCTCGTGGGCCTAGCGCCCGAGGCCGTCAATCTGAAGGCCACGACCACCGAACAGCTGGGGGCCATCGGCAGGGGCGAGGGCATTGCGGCCCACGCCGTCGTGCTGGTCGACAGCCTCGCCCGGGAGGCTTGAATTGGGCGGAGTGCCGGACCTCTGGCGCACGGCGGCGCTCGAGCCTCCCCGCGCGTTTGCCGCTCTGCCGGTCACCGGCCGCTTGCGGGACACACCGGAGGATTTCGCGGTCGACGAACAGCTGGGCTTCGAGCCCGACGGCGCCGGCCAGCACCTGCTCCTCAGGATCCGCAAGCGCGATGCGAATACCGAATGGGTAGGGCGCCAGCTGGCCCGCCACGCTCGCGTTCCCGTGAGTGATGTCGGGTTTGCCGGACTCAAGGATCGACGCTCCATCGCGGAGCAGTGGTTCAGCGTTCCACTGCGTGCAGCGGAAGCCCGGTCGTGGCTTGACTTGCGGGAACCGGGGTTCGAGGTCGTCGCCGTGCATGCTCACTCGAGAAAACTGCGACGCGGAGCGCTCGCCGGCAATCGTTTCCGCATCCGGGTACGCGCGCTCGGCGGTGATCCGGAGGCGATCATCGAGCGGCTCACGCTCATCCGTGCCCGCGGCGTGCCAAATTACTTTGGATCACAACGTTTCGGATCTGACGGGAGTAACCTGACCACGCTCGCCGGATGGGCGATTGACGGACGGGAATTAAGGTCGCGCAGTGAGCGCAGCTTTACGTTGTCGGCGGGACGAAGCCTGCTCTTCAATGCCGTACTCACCGAGCGCGTCTTGCGGGGTGATTGGGACCGGCTGTTGCCCGGGGATGTCGCCAGTCTAGATGGCAGCGGCAGCATTTTTGGCGTAGCCGCGCCGACGCGCGAGCTCGAGCAGAGGTGCGCGGCGCTGGATATTCATCCCACCGGTCCACAATGGGGAAAGGGCGAGTCACGCGCGGGTGGCGACGTGGCGGATCTGGAGAACACTGTGGTCGGGCGATTTGGACCGGTGGCCGGTGCGCTCGCGGCCGCCGGTCTCGAGCAGGAGCGCCGGAGCCTGAGAATGAAAGTGGCTGAACTGGCCGCGGAACGGCTCGAGGACGG
>DATBVX010000276.1:0-11316 GCA_036515135.1 Steroidobacteraceae bacterium | reverse complement strand
CGATCTCTTGGCGAGCAATCCGAGATCGGTGACGACGATGAGGCGTGCATCGATGAGCGCTTGATGGCGAGCGCTGTTCCAATCGTGGCTCTCGCCGCCCTGCAGCGGTCGGTCGGTCTTCGAATCCCACGCCTGAACCTTGATCAGGAAGATCCCGCGCCGATCCTGCGCGTCGTCCGCCAGGAACTCGGCGAGAGCGATCGTCTCAAAGTGCGCCTTACCGGGCGCCAGCGTTGGAAGGCGGAGCGTCTTTGTGAATCGCTCCGTGACGTTGGCGGCGTCGAAGGTCCAGTTCTGAAAGGCCGGCTCACTGAAGGCGCCGCCGGTCTGTGAAACGAAATGATGGATCTGGCGCGGCAGAAGACGGCCGACCTCCACCCGCATGGCGGGAACATCGCGGGACATCACGGTGAGTGTCCTGTCGCCCGACATGGACAGAAGGGACCCTTGTTGCGCAATGCGCAGCTCCCGCGGGTACTCCGGCACACGCAACACCTGCTCGGCGCTGTCCTCCAGCACGTATCCGCCAAATGACTTGAGCCCGTGTTCGACTCTCACGTAGAGGTACTCGCCGGGCGCAGCGTCATGCCGAAAACTGTGTAATTCGTAGTGCTCGCGTTCGCCCGCAATCTGCTCGAGCTTGACGGGCGGACTCGACCCCAGGATGTCGCGCGAGACTGTCTGCTCGCTCCACGGGAATGGCGCGTCATAGCCCGCTTGGCGCCGCCGGTCGGGATGCCTCGCGGGCAGTCGCCAAGCGCGGATCTTCGGCGCCATTTCCGCTTCGACCACCGAATAGTTCATTGCGACGATGATTACCTGGCCGGGCTCGTGGCGATCGTCGCGCGCCACCTCGGCGCTCATCTGTTGAACCCGCAGACTGTGGAGACCGGGCACGTTCACGCTCGTCTCGAGCGCCGTTTCCGTTGCGTTGCCACCGCGCGCCGCACGCACACCCGCATCGACACGCACTGCGAGTCGACCCGCCTTCTGCGGCATCTGCAGCTCCGCTGAGTGAACGTGCGCGTTGAGCCGCAGCTCGTCGTAGACGATCGTGAACGGCGTGTCGCCGAGCTTGTTCTCCTTGGTGTCGGTGATGCGATCGAACATCGTGAGCGACACGCGCTTCTCGAGTTCGCGCGGATCGACCGCATGCGTGAAGTTGATCGTCGCCACGACCTTCTTGTTGCGCGCGACGACCGGGTCCTGGTGAAACTCGGTACCCGCGATCCGTGCTGCGAAAGCAGCTGTGTCGAAGCCGAAGTCGTAGGCGCCGAGGCGCACGTGCGATGCGACGAAACCCGATCGCGCGAAGGTGACTTCGTATTGCGTGCCGATCGGCCAATCGTCATCCGGCTGAAACTTCAACCTGTGGTCGTCCTCCCAGGACCACTGCCCTGGGGCGAGAGGCGTCATGCGGATGAGGGACGTGGGGTCGAGCCGCTTGCCGACGTGCTTGAGCGGTGCAACCGAGTCGGTGAAGTTGACGACGAGCGGATTCGGTTTGCCCGGCGGCTCGCAGGCATAGCAGGTCAGCGCCGGTGCAGTGACGGTGAAGTCGATCAGGACGGGTTTGGGAAGCGACTCGTACCAGCGCCAGCCGAAGTAGCCGCCTGCGATGGCCAGAGCGCCGACCAGCGCGATCGCGGCGCTCTGGCGCGGATTGGCGAGAGTACGCGCCCGGATACGTTCGACAGCGTGGCGGACGCAATCCGCGGTTTGCTCCAGCCACGAAGGCGCACGCCAAGCGAATTCACCGAGCACCGCGCGCTGCGCGCGACCAAGGTAGCTGCCTGCCAACCGAAACTGTGCGACCACGCGAGCGATGAACGATCGAGGGGCGGACACGCGACGCTCCTTGTTGATGCGGCCGTCCGGCGGACTCGCGGCGGGCCGATGGCGCTAATGTCGGAGGGAATTGTGCCGGGGCTGGGGCGCGATTGTGGCAAGAATATGGCGGGCGGAGGCCGTTGGGGCCCCCTCAATTGGCGCTGCTCGCAGAAGTACCAGAAAAAAGGCCGGGACGAGCCCGGCCTCTTCACGTCACAAGCGGCCGGCGCGCTATTTCTTGGCCTTCTTGGCGCTGGTCTTGGCGGCGGCCTTCTTCTTTGCCGCCTTCTTTTTTGGCTTGGCCTCTTCGGCGGCTTCGGCTTCCACAGCCGCCTTCTTCGCCTTGCGCTTCGGCTTCTCTTCCGCCGCCGCTTGCGCCGCGGGCGCTCTGGCTTTCCTGCTCTCCGCCTTGGCCTTGGCAGCGGGTTCCTCGCCAGCCGAAGCCGCGGTCTGTTCCGGCTGATCGACCAGTTGCATCAGCGCCATGGGCGCTGAATCACCTGGCCGCGGCAGCATTCGCAGGATGCGCGTGTAGCCGCCGGGACGCGTCTGGTAGCGCGGCCCGAGCTCGACGAAGAGCTTCTCGACCACCGCGCCATCGCGCAGTTGATCGAACGCACGGCGTCGCGATGCCTGGCTGTCGCTCTTGGCGAGCGTGATCAGCGGCTCGACCACGCGGCGCAGTTCCTTGGCCTTTGGCAGTGTGGTGCGAATCGTTTCATGGCGCAGGAGCGAAGTCGCCATGTTGCGCATCAATGCGTGTCGATGCGCACTGTTGCGACTGAGCTGGCGGCCGGTGAGGTGGTGTCGCATGGAGCCGTATCGCTGTCAGTAGTGAGAATTCAGTTGACGGTTGAGAGTTGGCAGTTGACGGTGAAGAGCATGCTCTCGCTGTCAACCGTCAACTGTCCACCGTCAACTTCCTTACGCCGTCTCCCGCTCATCCTCGCGCTTCAGGCCGACGGGTGGCCAGTTCTCGAGCCGCATGCCGAGCGAGAGGCCATGGCTCTCGAGCACTTCCTTGATTTCGGTGAGCGACTTCTTGCCGAGGTTCGGCGTGCGCAGCAGCTCGACTTCGGTCCGCTGCACGAGGTCGCCGATGTAGTGAATGTTCTCCGCCTTGAGGCAGTTGGCGCTGCGCACGGTGAGCTCGAGCTCGTCCACCGGACGCAGCAGGATCGGGTCGAACTGCGCCTCGGAGGCCTTCGAAACGGCTTCATCCTGGCCCTGCAGATCGACGAACACCGACAGCTGGTCCTTCAGGATCGAACCCGCGCGGCGGATCGCCTCTTCAGGGTCGATCGTGCCGTTGGTCTCGATGTCGATGATCAGCTTGTCGAGGTCGGTGCGCTGTTCCACGCGCGCCGCTTCCACCGTGTAGGTGACGCGGCGCACAGGCGAGAACGAGGCGTCGAGCTGCAGGCGGCCGATCGGCCGGCTCTGCTCTTCGAACGCCGCGCGCTGCACTGCCGGGCGATAGCC
Source organism: Steroidobacteraceae bacterium (assembly GCA_036515135.1). Taxonomy (GTDB): domain Bacteria; phylum Pseudomonadota; class Gammaproteobacteria; order Steroidobacterales; family Steroidobacteraceae; genus DATBVX01. The sequence goes on along the minus strand of DATBVX010000276.1, from coordinate 8,004 downwards.
GCGGCCGCGCTCGACCTTGAGCGTCATGTTGAGCTCGCCGGCCTTGGTGAGATTGGCGATCACGAGATCGGGGTTCAGCACCTCGATGTCGTGGTCACCGCTGATGTCGCCCGCGGTTACGGGTCCGGGACCCTTCTTGTGCAGACGGATCTCGGCGATGTCGCGTGCGTGCATGCGCAGCGCGATCGCCTTGAGGTTGAGCAGAATGTCGACGACATCCTCCTGCACGCCCTCGATGCTGGTGTACTCGTGCAGCACGCCGTCGATGTCCGCTTCGGTGATCGCAGCACCCGGCATTGACGACAGCAGCACGCGCCTGAGCGCATTGCCCAGTGTATGGCCGAACCCGCGCTCGAATGGCTCGATCACGACGCGCGCATGGCGCGAGGTGAGCGGCTGTACCTTGACGACGCGGGGCTTGAGAAACTCGCCGACAGATCCCTGCATTGGGTCCACCTTCAGAAGACTATTTCGAATACAACTCGACCACGAGGCTTTCATTGATGTCCGGCAGGATCTCGTCGCGATCCGGAACCGACTTGAGCACGCCGAACATCTTCTTGTCGTCCACCTCTACCCAGTCGGGGAATCCGACCTGGGTGGCAATCGCCAGAGACGCAGTGATGCGCAACTGCTTCTTCGCCTTCTCGCGCACCGCAACGGTGTCGCCGGCCTTGCACTGATAGGAGGGAATATTCACCGGCTTGTCGTTTACAGCGATGGCCTTGTGCGCCACCAGTTGGCGCGCTTCGGCGCGCGTGGTGGCAAATCCCATGCGATAGACGACGTTGTCGAGGCGCGTCTCCAGCAGTTGCAGCAGCGTTTCGCCGGTCGCACCGGGGCGCCCGGTGGCGCGCTGGTAATAGTTTGCGAACTGGCGCTCGAGCACGCCGTACATGCGCCTGAGCTTCTGCTTCTCGCGCAACTGCGTGCCGTAGTCGGACAGCCGGCCGCGGCGCTCGCCCTTGATGCCGCCCGGCGGCACTTCGAGCTTGCACTTCGACTCGAGCGGCTTGACGCCGCTCTTCAGAAACAGGTCCGTGCCCTCGCGACGCGCGAGCTTGCACTTGGGACCGAGATAACGAGCCATGAATGCCTCTGAGTCTCTTGTGACTAGACACGCCGCTTCTTCGGCGGGCGGCAGCCATTGTGGGGAATCGGTGTCACGTCCTCGATGTTGGTGATCTTGAGGCCGCACGCATTCAGCGCGCGCACCGCGGATTCGCGCCCGGGGCCCGGACCCATTACGCGCACCTCGACGTTCTTGACGCCGTGTTCCTGCGCGGCGTTGCCCGCCTTTTCGGCGGCGACCTGCGCTGCGAACGGCGTGCTCTTGCGCGAGCCCCGAAAACCGCAACCGCCGGCCGTCGCCCAGGACAGGACGTTGCCCTGGCGGTCGGTGATCGTGACGATCGTGTTGTTGAAGGAAGCGTGGACATGCGCGATCGCCTCGAGCACGTTCTTGCGAACCTTCTTGCGCTGCTTGGCCGGCGCCGCTGCGCCGGCCTGCTGCTGCTGTTGCTGCTTCTGTTCAGCCATAAAGCCTCGTGACGTTGTCACTCGGAAAGTTGACGGTTGGCGGTTGACGGTTGACGGTCCGAAGCCTTTTCACTGCCAACTGCCAACCGTTCACTGTCTACTCTCCTCACACCTTTCCTACCGGTGCGTGCGTCTTGATCGCCGCCTTGCGCGGTCCCTTGCGCGTGCGCGCATTGGTGCGCGTGCGCTGGCCGCGGACCGGCAGACCCTTGCGGTGACGGATGCCGCGATACGTGCCGAGATCCATGAGCCGCTTGATGCTCATCGACACCTCGCGACGCAGATCGCCCTCGACTTGCAGCTTCGAGATCTGCGAGCGCAGCGCCGCGACTTCGGGCTCGGTGAGGTCCTTGACCTTGGTCTCGGGCTTGACGCCGGCGCCCGCGCAGGCGCGCCTCGCCTGCGAGCGGCCGACGCCGAAGATGTGCGTCAGCCCGATGACGACGTGCTTGTTCATCGGAATGTTGATGCCGGCGATACGCGCCATGTGGAACCTCTATATGGGGACGGATTCAAGCCCGTCCCCGCGTTGCACCGCAGAAAAAGTGCGGCACTCTACCGAAAAAACCTACCTAAATCAATGATGTAAAAAGCCCCCGGCTCTTCAGCCCTGACGTTGCTTATGCCTCGGGTCAGTGCAGATGATGTACACGACGCCCCGACGCCGCACGACCTTGCAGTTCTTGCAGATCTTCTTCACCGATGGCCGTACTTTCATCGCATGTCTCCACTCAAGTCGTGCCCATACATCCCTGTGAAACTGTCCGGCCGGCACATCCGTATACCGGCCCTCACGACGATCGACTGCACGCTAAGTGCTGTCGGTAAATCACGTCGTTCGCCCGTAACCCCTGAGATTCGCCTTCTTCATCAAGCCTTCGTACTGATGCGACATCAGGTGCGCCCTGAGCTGCGCCATGAAATCCATCACCACCACGACCACGATCAGGAGGCTCGTGCCGCCGAACTGGAACGGAACGCTGCCGTAGGCGTTCAACAGCTCCGGCAGGATGCAGACCGAGGTGACGTACAGCGCGCCCCACAGCGTCAATCGCGTGAGTACCTTGTCGATGTACTCGCCCGTCTGCTGGCCCGGCCGGATGCCCGGAATGAATGCGCCTGATTTTTTCAGGTTGTCCGCCGTCTCGCGCGCGTTGAACACCAGCGCCGTGTAAAAGAAACAGAAGAAGATGATCAGCGCGGCATAGAGCGCGATGTGCACCGGCTGGCCGTAGCCCAGAGCGGCGGCGAGCTGCTGCATGAACGACTGCAACGCCGTCGGCTGCTGATCGACCGCGAAGAAGCTCGCGAGCGTCGCCGGGAACAGCAGCAGCGAAGAGGCGAAGATCGGCGGAATGACGCCCGACATGTTGAGCTTGAAGGGCAGGTGGCTGCTCTGGCCCGCATACATGCGTCGCCCCACCTGGCGCTTGGCGTAGTTCACCGCGATTCGTCTCTGCGCGCTCTCGACGAACACGCAGAACGCGGTCACCCCCAGCACGACGATGATGAGCACGAGCGCAAACGCGCCCGCCATCTCGCCCGACTGCACCTGCTGCAGCGTGTTGGCGATCGCGGTCGGCAAGCCGGCGACGATGCCCGCCATGATGATCATCGAGATGCCGTTGCCGATGCCTCGCTCGGTGATCTGCTCCCCGAGCCACATCAGAAACATCGTGCCGGTGGTCATCGTCACTGTCGCCGTGAACAGGAACTGCGGGCCGGGATTGATCACCATGCCGCCGTTCTGCAAAGCCACCGCCGCCCCGAAACTCTGAAACGCGGCCAGGAACACCGTGCCCCAACGCGTGTACTGCGTGATCTTGCGCCGCCCCGATTCGCCCTCCTTCTTGAGGGCGGTCAGCGTCGGCACCACCACGGTCATCATCTGGATGATGATCGACGCCGAGATGTACGGCATCACGTTCATCGCGAAAATGCTGAAGCGCTCGAGCGCGCCGCCCGAGAACATGTTGAAGATGCCGAGGATCGTTCCCGCCTGGTCCTCGAAGAAACGCGACAGCTTCTGCGGGTCGATGCCCGGCACCGGGATGAAGGTGCCGATGCGGAACACGATCAGCGCGCCGAGCAGGAACAGCAGCCGGCGGCGCATCTCGGTGAGACGCGTCGCTTCGCCAAATGCGGCCGCTGCGTTGGTGGTGATGGGATTCGCCACGAGTGCCCCTACTCTTCGATCCTGCCGCCGGCAGCCTCTATGGCCGCGCGTGCACCCTTGGTGACCGCCACGCCCTTGAGCTTCACGGCCTTCTTGATCTCTCCCGAGCGGATCACCTTGGCGCGCTCGGTCTGCGCCGGAACGATGCCGGCCTCGATCAGCGCCTTGAGGTCGATGACTTCGGCGAGCAGCGACTCGAGCTCATTCAGGCGGATTTCGGCGCGCGTGCGCTTGATCGCCGAGCGAAACCCCGTCTTTGGCAGCCGGCGCTGCAACGGCATCTGGCCGCCTTCGAAACCGACCTTGTGGTAGCCGCCCTTGCGCGCGCGCTGGCCCTTGACGCCGCGGCCGCAGGTCTTGCCCTGCCCCGCCGAGGCGCCGCGACCGACGCGAAGCCGCGGGCGCTTGGCGCCGCGAGCGGGCTTGATTGAGTTCAGATACATATCGGGCTCACTTTTCATTGTCGGTTGGCGGTTGGCAGTCAGAACCAGGTCTTCTCTGGCAACTGTCAACTGTTGACTGTCAACTTGCCTGCTCCACCTTCACCAGGTGCTTCGCCCTCTCGATCATTCCGCGGATCTGTGGCGTGTCCTTTACGACCACGCTGTGATTGATCCGGCGCAACCCGAGACCGCGGACCGATGCAGCGATGTTCTGCAACTGGCCGTGGATGCTGCGGGTCAGCGTCACTTTGAGCTCGATGGCGGCGCTCACGGGTTCGCTCCGAGGATCTCCTCGACCGTCTTGCCGCGCTTGGCGGCGATGTCTTCCGGCGAACGGATGTTCGCCAGCGCCTTCATTGTGGCGCGCACGACGTTGATGGGGTTGCGCGAACCGTAGCTCTTGGCCAGAACGTTACGCACGCCGGCGCACTCGAACACTGCGCGCATGCCGCCACCCGCGATGACCCCGGTGCCTTCCGCCGCCGGCTGCATGTAGACGCGAGTCGTGCCATGAGCCCCTTTGATCGCGTAATGCAGGGTGTCGTTCCTGAGGCTCACGTTGATCATGTTCTTGCGCGCCTGCTGCATCGCCTTGGAGATGGCGACCGGCACTTCGCGCGCCTTGCCATAGCCGAAACCGACGCGGCCCGCGCCGTCGCCGACCACGGTCAGCGCGGTGAAGCCGAACTGGCGGCCGCCCTTGACGACCTTGGCGACGCGATTGACTGCGACGAGCTTTTCGAGCAGCTCGTCACCGGATGAGGCTCTTTCGACTCTGGCCATAGGATTTGCGACCTTCCGCTCTAGAACTTGAGACCGTGCTCGCGGGCAGCGTCCGCGAGCGCCTTGACACGTCCGTGAAACTTGAATCCCGAGCGGTCGAACGCGACCTGCTCGATGCCGGCGGCTTTGGCACGCTCGGCAATCACCTTGCCCACGGCCTTTGCCGCGTCGACGTTGCCGGTGCCCTTGAGACCCGTGCGCACGGTTTCCTGCAGTGTCGAAGCCGCGACCAGCACGTGGCCGCCATCGGCAGCGATGATCTGGGCGTAGATGTGCCGCGGAGTCCGGTGCACGGCGAGGCGCGCCACGTTCAGCTCGCGGATCTTGGCGCGCGCTCGCGCCGCACGGCGCAGACGCTGCGCCTTCTTGTCTCTGGTATCACTCATAATTCTGTCCCAGTTGGCAGTTGACGGTTGACGGTTGACGGTTGACGGTTGACGGCGGGGAAGCGCGCAATCCAGTTCCTGCCTGCCAGCTCTCAACTGCCAACTGTCAACTTTCTTCCTCACTTCTTCTTCGCTTCCTTCAACTCGATCTTCTCGCCGGTGTAGCGCACGCCCTTGCCCTTGTAGGGCTCCGGCGGGCGAAATCCGCGGATCTCGGCGGCGACCTGGCCGACCTTCTGCCGGTCGATGCCTTTCACGATGATCTCGGTCTGGCTTGGCGTCTCGATCGTGATTCCTTCAGGGATAGCGAACGAGATCGGATGCGAAAAGCCCAGCGTCAGGTTGAGAGCCCGACCCTGAACCTGGGCGCGGTAGCCGACACCGACGAGCTCGAGCTTGCGCTCGTAACCCTTGCTCACGCCCAGCACCATGTTGGCCAGATGCGCGCGAGTCGCACCCGCTACTGCATTGAGGCCGTCGCTTTGTTCGCCGAACGAAACAGCCAGCTTCTGCTGCTCCTGAGCGACATTGATGCCCGGCTTGAGCGACAGTGTGAGGCTACCCTTGGCGCCCTTGACCGTCACCGCCGATGCGGCAACGGTCGCGCTCACGCCTGGCGGCAGCTCGACGGGTTTTCTTGCTACGCGTGACATGGTCGACTCACGACACGATACAGATCACTTCGCCGCCCTGACCGCTCGCGCGCGCCTGCGCGTCCGTCATCACGCCCTTCGGCGTCGAGACGATCACGGTACCCATGCCGCCGAGGATTCGCGGCAGCGAATCGCGCCCGCGATAGATGCGCAGCCCCGGACGGCTGACGCGCTCGAGCCGATCGATGACCGGCCGGCCCTCGTGATACTTGAGCTGGATGTTAAGGCTTGACTTGCGGCCGTCGCGCACGACCGCGAAGTCGGCGATGTAGCCCTCATCCTTCAGCACCTTGACCACCGCCACCTTGGCGCGCGACGACGCCGCGGAAACCTGCGGCTTGCCCGCGCGCTGGCCGTTGCGGATGCGCGTCAGAAGGTCGGCGATCGGATCAGTCATGCTCATTCGTTGCCCCTCACCAGCTTGCCTTGCTGAGGCCCGGGATCTCGCCCCGCATGGCCGCCTCGCGCAGCTTGGTGCGCGCCAGACCGAACTTGCGATACACCCCGCGCGAGCGCCCGGTAATCGCGCAGCGATTGCGCTTGCGGCTCGGGCTGGCATCGCGCGGCTGCATCTGCAGCTTCGCCTGCGCCGCGATGCGCTCTTCCGGGCTCGTTTTCGGATCGCGAATCGTCTCTTTCAGCGCGGCGCGCTTCGCCGCGTACTTCTTTGCAATCTTGGCGCGTCGTTTCTCGCGCTCGACCATGTTGGTCTTGGCCATGCGTAACCTCAGCGTCGGAACGGGAAATTGAAGGCCTCAAGCAGCGCCCGGCCGTGCTTGTCGTCCTTCGCATTGGTCGTAATCGTGATGTCCATGCCGCGGACCTGGTCGATCGCGTCATAGGCGATCTCCGGGAAAATGATCTGCTCGCGCACGCCCAGGCTGTAGTTGCCCTGGCCATCGAACGAGCGCGTCGACAGGCCGCGGAAATCGCGGATGCGCGGAATCGCGATGTTGATCAGCCGGTCGAGAAACTCGTACATGCGCGCGCCGCGCAGCGTCACCTTGCAGCCGATCTGCTGCCCGGTGCGAACCTTGAACGTGGCCACCGACTTGCGCGCCTTGGTGACGATCGGCTTCTGGCCGGTGATCCTGGTGAGATCGCCGACCGCGTTGTCCATGATCTTCTTGTCCGCGACTGCCTCACCCACACCCATGTTGACCGTGATCTTGGTGATGCGCGGTACCTGCATGGGGTTCGCGAGCCCGAGCGTCTTCTTGAGCTCGGGTATGACATGTTCGCGGTAATGCTTGTGCAGTCTGGCCATAGGAAACAGTTGGCAGTTGGCGGTTAACAGTCGCAGGACGCAGCTCAGGCGTCGACCACTTCCTTGTTGGACTTGAAGAAACGCACGCGCCTGCCGTCTCCGAGCGTGCGGATACCGACGCGGTCGCCCTTCTTGGCGGCCGGGTTCCACAGCGCGATCTTTGAAATGTGCACGGGAGCTTCCTTCTCGATGATGCCGCCCTGCACGTTGCGCTGTGGATTGGGCCGCGTGTGGCGCTTCACCATGTTGACGTTCTCGACCAGCACGCGCTCGTTGTCGAGCAACTTGAGGACGGCACCGCGGCGGCCCTTGTCGCGGCCCGCGGTTACGACGACTTCGTCACCCTTGCGAATCTTGTGCATGATTACAGCACTTCCGGTGCCAGCGAAATAATCTTCATGAACTGCGCCGTGCGCAGTTCGCGTGTCACCGGCCCGAAAATACGCGTGCCGATCGGCTCTAGCTTGTTGGTGAGCAGCACCGCCGCATTGCCGTCGAAGCGGATCAGCGAGCCGTCCGGCCGGCGGACGCCACGCCGCGTGCGCACCACCACTGCGTCGTAGACTTCGCCCTTCTTCACCTTGCCGCGCGGGATCGCATCCTTGATGCTCACCTTGATCACGTCACCCACGGTGGCATAGCGGCGGCGCGTGCCACCCAGCACCTTGATGCACATCAGCGTGCGTGCACCGCTGTTGTCGGCGGCATTGAGCATGGTTCGCATCTGGATCATGGCTCGATCCCCTAGCTGGCGTCC
>DATBVX010000275.1:0-48589 GCA_036515135.1 Steroidobacteraceae bacterium | reverse complement strand
ATACGTAAGGGAGCAAGGACAACTCTTCTTGGAAACAATAGATGAGTGGCTCGTACGACATCAGCCTAAGAAAAGCTCGGCGCGACCCAAGAAAAGAGTTCGCTTGGGAGTTGGGATCTACATTATCAACGAAGCTCTGCGCTGACGACTCGTGGCAAACACCGCGCGCGCTCACGCTTTGGCGGCTTGTAAACGGATTCTCCCGCCGCTAGTCCGTGTCCTGATCAACCTGGGAATCAGCGCACCGGAGCTTTCAACCGTCTGCAAACATGTCTACGTGGAGACAGCGGCGGAGCGCCTTGCTAAGTCGGCGAAACGAGTGAATCGATCGCGCATCGCTATTGTGACCGGACTGACTCGTGCCGAAGTCACGAGGCTTCTCAAGTCCAGAACGCTGGGCGCAGCAACTCATGAACGGTATCTGCACCGAGCCAGTCGTGTGCTTAAGGGTTGGCTTACTGATAGGGATTTCGTTTCGCGCAGTGGGCGACCGCGGCACCTTCCATTGAAGGGCCAACGCGGGTCCTTTCATGCACTTGTGAAGCGATATAGCGGCGACATTCCTCCGCGGGCGATGCTGGACGAGTTGAGTGCAATGGCTGCCATCCGGCGGCAGAAGGACGGCCGCATTGCACTGAGTACTCGCGCCAGGGTTGGGTCGTCCATGAGCTCCAGGCAGATCAACTCGCTCGGATCCAGCGGCAGGGCCGTGTTGGATACGCTGTGCCACAATCTCGAGGACCCATCGAATCCAATATTTGCGGCAAGCGTATCGGGGGTTGTGATCGATCAGAGAATTGTCGACCTCCTCCTGGCGCGAATTCAGGCTCAAGGAAATGACTTCCTCAGCCAAATCGATGACCAGTTCAAACATCCGCCACGGGGCATCAGGATGCGGACGAGGGGCAGATCGGAAAGAATCGGCGTGACGATCGTTGCGCATAGACAGCCGGCACAGGAGGGGCGCGCCGGCCGCAGCTGAAGAGACGACCGCAATCGAAACGATGGCGACTCAACGCTTGGCGATTTCGTCCCTCAGCGCTCTTCTCAGTATTTTTCCCACGTTGGTCTTTGGCAACTCGTTCCGGAAATAGACGATCTTCGGCACTTTGTAGCCGGTAAGTTGTTTACGGCAGTGCTCGATCAGTTGCTCAGCCGTGAGGTTAGGGTCCTTCCGCACAACGAACAGTGCGACCACTTCTCCCGATCGCTCATCCGGCTGCGCAACGGCGGCAGCCTCGAGTACACCGGGATGTGTCACGGCAATGCTCTCGACCTCGTTCGGATACACATTGAAGCCTGAGACCAGAATCATGTCCTTCTTGCGGTCCTCGATGTAGACAAACCCCGTTTCGTCCATTCGTCCGATATCGCCTGTGCGCAGCCAGCCACCCGGGAACATGACTTTCTCGGTTTCGTCCGGCCGATTCCAATAACCGCGCATCACCTGCGGCCCGCGTACGCAGATCTCGCCGACTTCGTTGATTCCGAGATCACGGCCGTCATCGTTCTTGACGGCGATCTCCGTCGAGGAAATCGGCAAGCCGATCGAGCCATTGAAGTCGTGCCCGTCAAATGGATTGATGCACGCTGCCGGCGATGTTTCGGTGAGACCCCAGGCCTGGGTGAGAACGTTTCCGGTCACTTTCTTCCAGCGCTCGGCAACGGCGCGCTGCACGGCCATTCCGCCGCCCAGCGTGATGGCTAGAGCGCTGAAGTCCACGGTGTCGAAGCCGGGGGTATTCAGCAGCGCATTAAAGAGAGTGTTCACGCCGCTGACGTACGTAAAGCGGTGTTTCTTCAGTTCCTTTACGAACGCGGGGAAGTCGCGAGGGTTCGTGATGAGGATGTTCTGCGCGCCGGATTCCATGAACACCAGGCAGTTCGCCGTCAGAGAAAAGATGTGATACAGCGGTAGCGCCGTGATCACGATGTCACGCTCTTTCGCGGCGGCGCGAGCCAGCCATGCACCGGCCTGAAGGACATTCGCGATCATGTTGCGGTGGGTGAGGATCGCACCCTTCGAAACACCCGTGGTGCCACCGGTGTACTGAAGAAAGGCGATGTCGTCGTGTCCGACGTCGACGGGCACCAGCTGCAGGCCGCGTCCCGCGCGCAGCACGTCGTTGAAACGCACGGCACCGGGGAGGTCGAATGCCGGAACCTGCTTGCGGACGCGACGAATGACGAAATTGACGATCTGCGATTTCGGGAATCCCAACAGATCGCCCACCCCGGTGAGGACCACGATCTTAACGTCAGTGTGTTCAATAACCTGTTGCAGAACGTGTGCGAAATTCTCGAGGATCAGAATGACCTTGGCACCGGAATCCTTAAGCTGGTGCTCCAGCTCTCGCGGCGTATATAGCGGATTGACATTGACCACCGTCATGCCGGCACGCAGCACCGCGAAGATGGCAATCGGGTATTGCAGAACGTTCGGCATCATCAGCGCGACGCGATCGCCTTTCCGTAGACCAGCTACCTGCTGCAGCCATGCGCCGAACCGACGACTCAACTTGTCGAGATCGCCGTACGTCAGGGTGACATCCATGTTGGTGTACCCGGGGCGGTCACGATACTTCTCGAAGCTCTCCTCGAAGAGTTGCTTGAGCGAGCGATAGCGAGCCGTATCAATCTCGGCAGGAACGCCGGGTGGGTAATGCTTGAGCCAGATCTTGTTCACGGGCTGCTCCACAAGGATTCTTTCTTGTCCAGTGTTTGTCACGGGAAGCCGCGTGCGCTCGAGAGCTTATATCACTCGCATCGCACGAGCGGCAATGCTAGCTGCGCCTCAGCAGCGGCGTGAGCAGTGGCCAGATTTCGTCGAGCAGGACCGGCTGCCCTCGTGCATTGGGATGTATGCCGTCGGCCTGCATCAATGCTTTATCGAGAGCAACCTCTTCCATCAGGAACGGGACCAGCGGCACGCGATATCGGCGCGCGAGATCCGCGAACAGGGCATGAAACTTCTGTGCGTACGTCGGGCCATAGTTGGGAGGAACCCGCATCCCGGCGAGCAGCACGCTCGCCCCGGCGGACTTCGATTGGCGGATCATGCTGTCTAGATTAGCCCGCATCTGCTCGAGCGACAGACCGCGCAGCCCGTCGTTGCCGCCGAGCTCGAGAATCACAATTACAGGGCGGTGCAGTTCGAGTGCGCGGGGCAATCGCGCCAGACCGCCGGCCGTGGTCTCACCGCTTACACTGGCATTCACGACGCGGTATCCGTACCCTTGCGACGTCAATCTCTTCTGTAACAGCGACACCCAGCCTTCCTCGACCCGGATGCCGTACGCGGCGCTCAGGCTATCGCCGAGCACGACAATTGTCGGTGCGGGCGCAGCGTGGATCGCGTGCAAGTAGAGAAGGGCGAGCAGCACGGGCCAGAGGCGGCCGCACAACCCACGAATCCGGCGGAGCATGAACAGCGAATCCGTTCTTAAGACCGAGAATGTTGGCAAACAGGTTAGCAGCCCGGAAGGCCCGCTGACCATCCTGGCGGATATCAATCTGAACATTACGTCGGGTGAATCTGTCGCGGTCGTGGGGGCGTCGGGTGCTGGAAAATCCACGCTGCTCGCGCTTCTCGCCGGGCTCGATGAACCGAGCTCCGGGCGCATCTGGCTCAATGGTGCCGAGCTCACGCAGCTCGATGAGGATGGCCGAGCCGCATTGCGCGCGCGGCACGTTGGATTCGTATTCCAGTCGTTTCACCTGGTCCCATCGCTGACTGCTCTGGAAAACGTGATGCTGCCGCTCGAGTTGGCCGGTCGCCGCGACGCCAGGAGTGCTGCCCTGGATGTGCTGGGCAAGGTCGGTCTCATCGCGCGCAAGGGCCACTATCCGCGCCAGCTCTCAGGCGGCGAACAGCAGCGCGTGGCAATCGCGCGCGCATTCGTGACGCGTCCCGCCGTGCTGTTCGCGGACGAGCCGACCGGCAATCTCGATACGGCCACCGGCGAGCGGGTGATGGACCTGCTGTTCGACTTGAACTCAGCCGCTGCCACGACGTTGGTTCTGGTAACGCACGACAAGGTCCTCGCCGCGCGCTGCAGTCGTATCATCCATCTGGATGCCGGCCGGATGGCCTGAGGCATGCGCGCGCTGCGATTCGCATTACTGGCGCTGGCTCGCGATTGGAAATCCGGCGAGTTGCGCGTGCTCATGCTGGCACTGGTCGTTGCTGTTGCAGCGCTGACCGCCGTGGGATTCTTCACGAGCCGTGTGAGCCAGGCCGTGGCGGTGCAGGCCGCCGAAGTCCTCGCCGCCGACCTGCGTCTGCAGTCCAGCGAGCCGATCCGCGCGACGTACGCCGCTGAGGCAAGGCGGCGCGGCGTGCATACGGCAGACGCGATGGCGCTGGTGAGCGTTGTCTTCTATGGCGAACGCAGCCAATTGACGTCTCTGCGACCAGTCAGCGAGGGTTATCCGCTGCGGGGACGTGTGCGGATCGCCGATCAGCCATTTTCACCGGCGCGCATCACCGACGACATTCCTGCTCGCGGCGAGGTCTGGGCAGATTCGAGGTTGCTTGCGACCCTCGATGCACCGATTGGTGCATCGCTCAACATTGGAGCCGCGACGCTCAAGGTCGCGCGCGTGCTCGATTATCGGCCCGACCAGGGTGCGACTTTTGTCGATCTCGCTCCAAGCCTGCTGATGAACCTCGCCGACATGCCGGCGACTCAGCTGGTGCAACCCGGCAGTCGCCTCACGTACCTCGCACTCTTTGCCGGCACACCTAACCGTATCGCTGAGTTCAAGACCTACCTCGAGGAGCACCGCAAACCCGGCGAGCGACTGCTGGACATCGCGGAGGCCAGCCCGCAGATCCAGGACTCGATGGATCGCGCCGGGCGGTTTCTCAGCCTCAGCGGACTGGTGAGCGTATTGCTGGCAGCGATCGCGGTCGCGATGGCGGCACGACGCTACGCTCAGCGCCATCTCGACAACGTCGCCCTCATGAAATGCATGGGTGCGTCGCAGCGTTTCATCCTGTCCATCAGCATGATGGAACTCGTCTTGCTCGCGGTGATCGGCGCGATGATCGGCACGACCCTTGGGTATCTCGCGCAGGAGGGCCTGGCATGGCTCCTGAAGGATCTCATTCGCGGCGAGTTGCCAGCGCCGGGTATCGAATCCGCTTATCTCGGGCTGGTCACCGCGACCGCCGTGCTCACGGGCTTTGCCCTGCCGCCACTGCTGCAGCTGCGCGACGTTCCACCGATGCGCGTATTGAGGCGAAACATGGAGCCGCCACCGCTCGCGTACACGATCACCTACGGCTTCGCCATCGGAGCGATCCTCCTGATGCTGGCCTGGGTCGTGCGCGATGGCGTCCTGGTGCTTGGCGTTGCCGCAGGCATGACCGGGACATTGGTCGCGCTGCTCGGCGCCGGTTGGCTGCTGGTCAAATCGCTGGCGCGAATTCGAGGTGGTGTGGGAGTCGCATGGCGATACGGTCTGGCAAATATTGCACGTCGCGGGCGCGAGAGCATCGTGCAGGTCGTCGCCTTCGGCCTCGGTCTCATGGTGCTGCTGCTGCTGGCGGTGGTGCGCACTGATCTGCTCGAGGACTGGCGCGCGAGCCTGCCAGACAACGTGCCCAATCACTTCCTGATCAATATCCGCCCGGACGAACAGCAGGCCGTGCGCGACTTCTTCATGTCTCGCGGCGTGGAGGCTCCGAAGCTGTTCCCGATGATTCGCGCGCGACTGCTTTCCGTCAACGGACGATCAACGGCCGAATTGTCCTTTGCCTCGGGGCGCGCCCAGAATTTTGCCGAGCGCGAGCAGAACCTCTCCTGGGCCAGTGAGCCGCAGGCGGACAACAAGATTGTCGCGGGTCGCTGGTGGGATGAGAGCGACGCGGGGCGTGCCCTGGTTTCAGTCGCGAGCGACTTTCAGGAAGAACTTGGACTCAAGCTTGGCGATCGCCTCACCTTCGACATTGCCGGCGAGACGCTCGAGGTCGAAGTCGCGAACGTGCGCGAAGTCCAGTGGGACAGCTTCCAGCCGAACTTCTTCCTGGTGCTCCCTCCAGGGCTGCTGGACCAGGCGGTCGGCACGTACATGACCAGCGTTTATCTGAATGCCGAGCAACGCCGTTCGCTGGTAAATCTCGTGCGCCAGTTCCCGAGTGTCTCCGTCTTCGATCTTGATGCGCTGCTCAAGCAGGTACGAGGTGTGATGGACAAGGCGTCCCTCGCGGTTCAGTACGTTTTTCTTTTCACCTTGCTTGCTGGCATTACCGTGCTGCTGGCGGCGATCCAGGCCACGCGCGATGAGCGCCGCTACGAAAGCGCGATACTACGCACGCTCGGTGCCACGCGACGGACGGTCCTGCAGGGCATCGCCGCCGAGTTCGTGGCACTTGGCATCCTGTCGGGTGTTCTGGGGGCGTTGGGGGCGAGTGTGGTCGGATACTTTGTTGCCACGCGACTCTTCAATCTCGAGTACTCGGCCGATCTGTGGGTTTGGAGCGTCGGGTTGGGATTCGGCGTGCTGGTCGTCGGATTGAGCGGCACGCTTGCCACCCGTTCAGTCATCAATCATCCGCCGGTTGCCACGCTGCGGCAGAATTGATCGATGCCTAGTTGACGACTCGCAATGTCACCCAGCCCACGGCGACGGGCCGGTTGCGCGACAACCCCTCGATGACAACCTTGTAGTCCCCCGGCCGCAACGCCGAGCTATTGACGATCAGTCGCAGATTTCCGTTCGAGTCGCGCAGCAGATTGTGGATCGTGCCGCCGCGACCTTGATTCTTCTTGTCGATCGTCAGCCGGAAGGTGTTGAAGCGAGCGTAGGAAACGTTGATGAGCAGCTCGACGAGCTCAGCGGCGTCCTTGAGTTGCAGTCGCACCGAGACCCTGTTCGTCGGGGCCCGATCCGGCGTCACAGCGATCGTGCGCGAGCGGGTTGGCGCCTGTAGAGATCCGGTCTCGATTCGCTTCTCGAGCGTCGCGATCCTGTCGCCGCGATCGGCGTATCGGGCGCCGAGCGTCCAAAGACTGATCACAAGTGCAAACGCAAGCAACCCGAGTCCGGCGATGACCTCGATTCGACGCCACCACGCGGGCTTCGCCTCCTGCAATCCCGGCGGGTGTCCGCTCGCCTCGAGCAGACGCATACCGGCATGCAAACGCTCCGAGAGCTTTAAGTCATCGAGCACTTGCGGGTGGTCGCGACAGTAACGCTCGAAATCCTGTACACCCTTGAATGGCAACTTGCCGGTGAGATAGCGCTCGACGATCTGGTTCTTCTCGATGAACTCGCGATCCATGAGCCCCTCCTTCGAGGCGCGGGCATTTGCGCACAATTTGCCCGAGGATTCCAGTATCTTGCGCTAACCCCGGACGCTCGGCTGTGCGTTCAATTCTGTGGGACATTCTTCCTGGAGGGGACATGTTGCGGAAAGTAAGGCGAGTACGGCGCGCGTTCGGCAGGCCGGCCGTTGCATTGATCGGCGGCCTGGCGTTGTCCATGGCAGCGGACATCGCCGCGGAAGCAGCCGATCGCGATGACACATCCATCACGATCTACAGTTCCGCGCAACCCGGCGCGGTGCCTCCCGAGCTCTACCGTCCTGTGCAGGGAATGGGGATGCCGAACGGCCTCGGCGTTCCCGGATACGCGATCGTGCGTCATGAGCGCCCGGTCAGCCTTGCAGCCGGACGCAGCAACGTGCGTTTCATCGATGTCGCCGCGCTGATCGATCCGACCACCGTGCAGTTCAGCTCGCTCACGGATCCGGACAACACGCGCGTTCTGGAACAGAACTTCCAGTTCGATCTCGTGAGCACGCGCAAACTCCTGCTCAAGTTCATCGATAAGCCGCTGATACTGGAGCGCGTGGTCGGCGATGAGATCAAGACGCTGTCGGGTACGCTGCTCAGCGCAGCGGACGGGCTGGTGCTGCGCGGTGGCGACGGCCAGATCTACGCGGTGCGCGACTACAGCAACATCCGCTTTCCGGAGTTGCCGGGCGGCCTGATTACTCGCCCGACACTGGAGTGGGATGTTTCCGCCAGGCGCGGCGGGGAGCATCGTACCCGAGTGTCGTATCAGACCGGTGGCGTGACCTGGTGGACGGACTACAACCTCACTTTCAGCGACGGCACCGACGCCAACTCGGGTCTGCTCGACGTGGGCGCGTGGGTGAGCATCATCAATCAGTCGGGGGCCAGCTATCCGAACGCACGCCTGAAGCTGATCGCGGGTGACGTGCAGCGCGTACAACCGCCCCAGCCCGGTCTGTACAAGGCCCGCGCGATGGAAGCGCTGGCCGTTGCGGCCGATGAGCGTGGTTTCGACGAGAAGGCGTTCTTCGAGTTTCACCTCTACACACTCGGCCGTCGCACCACGCTTCCTGACAATTCGACCAAGCAGATCGAGCTCTTCGATGCGGCACGGCGGGTGCCAGCACGCAAGACGTTGGTCTACTACGGCCAGGGCCCCATCGGTTACTGGCATCCGGACCCCGTCGTTGACCGCGAATACGGCAATCAGTCCAACCGTAAGGTCGACGTGTACCTGGAGTTCAAGAACGAGGAAAAAGTCGGCCTGGGAATTCCCTTGCCTGCTGGCCGCATCCGTGTCGCGCAGGCGGACAAGGCCGACGGCAGCCTCGAGTTCATCGGCGAGGACGTCATCGATCACACCCCCAAGGATGAACAGGTTCGTGTGAAGCTCGGTTCGGCGTTCGACGTCGTCGGCGAACGGCGTCAGGTGGACTTCAGCGTCAACACCACGGCGAAGTGGCTCGAAGAGGAGATCGAAGTCAAGCTGCGCAACCACAAGGCGGAAGCGGTAACCGTCATCGTCAAGGAAAATCTCTATCGCTGGAGCAACTGGCAGATCAAGTCGAGCACGCATCGCTACGATAAGGAGGATGCGCGCACGGTTCACATCCCAGTGACAGTCGCGAAGGACGGCGAAACGGTCGTGCGCTACCGCGTGCGCTACAGCTGGTGAGTGCCGGAGCAGTCCGACGATGAGTCGGTCATGAGATCAAGCCGAGCTGACTAGAAGCGGAAGGTGACGCCGGCATTCGCTTCGACCTGCCAGACCAGGCTGCCTGAGGCGCGGAACAGGCACGTCGCGCCGCCGCTGCTGACGCAGAACACCTCGGTATCGGAGTCGAAGATCGTAATGAAAGCGCGTCCTTCGGCCTTGATTGCCCAGTGTTCGTTCAGAAACCACTTCACTCCGCCACCAAACGTGAGGGAGAAACGCGTTTCCGAATCGAGGTTTCCGTCCGGACTGAAGCGCGTTGCACCCAGCGTTCCGACGAGGTAGGGGGTG
This sequence comes from Steroidobacteraceae bacterium, assembly GCA_036515135.1. Taxonomy (GTDB): domain Bacteria; phylum Pseudomonadota; class Gammaproteobacteria; order Steroidobacterales; family Steroidobacteraceae; genus DATBVX01. The sequence continues at coordinate 39,280 of DATBVX010000275.1, read as the reverse complement.
TAGTTGGGCTGCGAGTACTCGGAGACCCCGCCAATCTGAAAGTACTCGACATCGATGTCGAGTGCCGGACTGACGTCCTCGATCTCGGTGGATTGCCGGCTGTAGAACACCTCCACCATCCGGCCGGGCGAATATTCGACGTCGACCGCCAGCCCGTAGGTTGCGGCCTCCTTCACGTCCACGTCCTCGCCGGTCGTGTCATCCGTGAACTGACCGCCAAATCGATAGCCCAGGACCGGGGAAATCTCGACGTCGACTGCGCCGACAATCATCGGGAAAAACAGGCCACCGCCAAGCAGAGCCGTGGCGAGTCGAAAGCGCAACTCGGATTTCATCATCACTCCTTAATGGGTCTGCTGACTGTGCTGGGTGGGTCGATGATCCCTCGGCGGGTGTCGATTTCGGTTGCAGTAGGCCTAGAATGCCGGCATGGCTTTTCAGGGGAGAGATTCTGCCATGAATCTTCGAATCATTGCCTGCGGGCTCGCCGTAACGTGCGCCACGGCCATTACGGCGTGCGCCGGCCAGACGCCAACGCCGGCAGTGCCGCAGCCGTCCAAGCTCCAGGCTCCGCTGTTCAACGATCTTGGCGATTACAGTGTTCGAATCACAACGGACGAGCCCCTGGCACAGCGCTTCTTCAATCAGGGAGTGATGCTCACCTTCGGCTTCAACCACGCCGAGGCAGGCCGGTCTTTCCGCGAGGCCGCTCGCCTCGATCCCGAATGCGCCATGTGCTACTGGGGGATCGCGTTCGTACTCGGACCCAATATCAACGTGCCGATGTTTGCCGACGCAGTGCCCGAAGCCTACCGGGCTGCGCAAAAGGCAGCAGAGCTGGCCGACAGTGCGAGCCCTCGTGAGCAAGCGCTGATCGGCGCGTTGCTCAAGCGCTATGCGCCGCAACCGGCTGACGACCGCTCCGCGTTGGACCGTGCGTTCGCCGATGCGATGCGTGAGGTCGCACGACAGTTTCCCGATGATCATGAGGTGCAAACCTTTTTCGCCGAATCGCTGATGAATCTATCACCGTGGGACTACTGGTCGGCAACCGGTGAACCCAAGCCGACGACCGTGGAGGTGATTGCAGCATTGGAGCGAGTGCAGGCGGAGAACCCGAATCACGCTGGAGCCAATCATCTCTACATTCATGCCATCGAAGCCTCGTCCAATCCGGGGCGCGCGGAGGATGCGGCGGACCGCCTCGCACCAGCGGTTCCCGGTGCAGGCCATCTCGTGCACATGCCGTCACACATCTACATTCGAGTCGGGCGCTACTACGACGCGGCGGTGGTCAACATCAAGGCCGGTGAAGCCGATAGCTCGTACATCGCGCAATGCCAGGCTCAGGGCGTCTATCCGCTTCTCTACCATCCGCACAACTGGCATTTTCTGTGGGCCTCGGCGACATTCGCGGGCAAGAAGGAATGGGCCGAGCGGGGTGCACTCAGAACGCGCGAGCTCATGGGCACTCATCGGCACGACGATCCCATGTTCGGCCCATACATCCAGCACTTCTGGCTGGCGCCGCTCTACCACCAGGTACGATTCGCCGAATGGGACGTCATCCTTGCGTCCGCGGAACCGCAGAATTTACCGTACCCGCGCTCAATCTGGCACTACGCCCGTGGCATGGCGTACGCGGGCAAGGGCGAGCTGGATGCGGCTACGCGCGAGCTCGATGCCATGGATCAGTACGTCGACGATCCTGCATTGCCGGAGGTCATGGTGTCGGTGCGCAACAGCGCACAACAGCTGGGAGCGATTGCGCGCCTGGTTCTCGAGGGCGACATCGAAGCACGAGCGAAGAACTATGACCGCGCGATTGCCATCCTGAGCGAGGCCGTCGCGCTCGAGGACAAGCTCGGTTACAACGAGCCCGAGGACTGGCCCTACCCCGTACGGCAGATCCTCGGGGCCGTGCAGCTCGAAGCGGGCAGAGCAGCGGATGCCGAGCGCAGCTATCGCGACGAGCTCGCTCGTCACCCCGAAAACGGCTGGTCGTTGTTCGGTCTGCAGCAGAGTCTCATCGCTCAGGGACGAACGGCCGAAGCGGCGGCCGTCGGCCGACGTCTGGCAGTCGCTTGGCTCAAGGCAGACACTCGATTGAGCGCGTCAGCAATCCGTTGAGCAGTGGTTGAGCTCGCCTACTTCATGATCCGGAAGGTCACCCCGAAATTCCCCCACGCAGCGACCGCTTCGCCATCCAGTCGCGCGGGAACGAAGCGCCAGTCGCGCTGGACATGCTCCACAGCAGCATTGTCGAGCCGCGAATAGCCGCTGCTCTTGAGAACCTGCACCTCGGCGGCCATTCCGTTCGGCAGGATATGAACACTGACCAGGACCCTTCCCTCTTCTCCGAGTCGCTTCGAGGCCGATGGATAGTCCGGCACGATCTTCGAGTGTTCGCGGTCCATGCGTGGCGGAATCATCGTCGGGGCACGTGATACCGCGGCGACGCGCGGCGGTTCCGTAGCGACAGCCAGCGAAATGGCGTTACCGCTCTCGGCCGGCAGCTCAATCGCAATCTCTGGCGCAGGCAATGCGTCCACCGGAATCGGACGCAATTGCGGCGGCGGCGGTGGTGGATCTCTGGGCTTGATCTTCGGCTCGTCTATGAGCGTCGCTTGAATAGGACCGCTGGCGGAGCCGGCCCACGAATGCGATAAGCCCATCTGCAGCACGTACAGCGCGATAAGATGCAGTGCCACAACAGCACTCACGCTCAGCAGCGACCGGCGGTCGACCAAGGGCGGCACGTAGCTCATGGCCCCTCCCACACGCTGTGTGCTATCAATAGATGAGAGAGTAGGCCGGGTGTGAGCCAGGGCGCATTCAGACCTCTTGAGGTCGTGTTAAACAATGCTGAAGTGCCGGGAAATGCGTTAAGGAGGACACGATGAAACGCACACTCGTTGCCCTGATCGGCATGCTGGTGGTGCTGCAGCTCACGACGGCGGCGGAACCGCGTGGGCCGGCTTCATTCGAGGCGCTGGATGTCGACAAGGATGGTGTGATTACCGTGATCGAGTCGAAAGCGGACAGGAACGTCGCCGCCCGCTTCTCGACGGCGGACAAGAATCAGGACGGCTATCTCACCCGGGCCGAGTTCGACGCTATTCCGAAGTCCTAGCCGCTCACGCTCACTGCGGAAACACGACGCCGGCGAGTATGTGGCGGCGCTCCCGGATACTCATTCGTCTCCAGGACCGTTTGCTGGAATCGTCAGTGCGCAGTTCGCGCTCGGAAACCAGTTGAGGGGGCGCGTCGGGCCGGCGCCAGGCACGCTCCAGCCGACGCGTCTCGCCCTGGGTCAGAAGATCGACGATCGCGCTTACCACCCGGTTGTCCTGCGGCAACTCGCTGTGGTTTCCGCGGACAAAGTAGCTGTCGATCCCGGCGAGCAATGCGAGGTCGACGGGAACCGTACCATCCCCCGCATTCGTCACGTGGTACACGAACTCACCGCGACGCAGGCTTAGCGCGGTGATCGTGGGTTGATCGATTCCTGCGATTACCGTGAAACGCTCATCCGCCGGCGCAAACTGCTCACGGACGCGCAACGCCGTCTCGAGCAGCGCCCGTCGGGGAGCGCGCGCGTCGCGCGGCCAGTCGGCGGGATCGTAGAGATCGGGTCTTGCCAATCGCTCGCGGGCCGGCAACAACTGGTAAAGCCCGGGAAACGTCGCAAACACGTGTTGCGCATGCGTCTCGGCGTCGTGCAGATGATCGAGCTGAGCAATGCGGCGCACGGGCGGATACGCTCCCCGTAACGCGAGCACCGGGGCGAACGAACCATGGTTTGGTGTCGCCAGCATGATGAGCCGGCCGATTTGCCTTGCATGATCGCCGTTCATCGCTGCGCGTGCGACGAGGCCTCCCATGCTATGTGCGACCAATGTTACTGGCTTGACTCGATCGCGACGCAACCGGTCAAGCAGCTCACGGCCGAGGGTATCGATGCTCGCGCGCCAGTCGTATGCGTGAAAATCTATGTCAAACCCGGCGATCTCGAGTGCGAGCTTCAGCTTGAGGTACTTGAAGAGTTGAACGCCGAGAGTGCGCACGGGGCGTCGTCCAGGCAGGGCCAGCCGCGCCAGCCTGCCGGACTCGATCGCGAGCGGATCGATCCAGATCACTTCATCCGGTCTGTCGTCGCGCCCCGGAATTCCGAGCCGTGAGCCCATGATTCCGGGCAGCACCAGCACGCGCGCCAACCCTGGCTGTTTCCGATTGGCTGCACGAATGGCGAGCCCGCGCAGCTCGCGATAAAGGGTCGCCCCCAGGTAACACTGCAACCGATGGCGGCCCGCGCCAGCGATCAGCCGGCGCCGCAGTTCGGCTTCCGGCAGGTTGAAGTCCTCGATCGGCCGCCGAGGCAGGCGCGACTTATCCGTGCGTTTCACGTGCTTTAGGGGTTTTGCCTACTTTACAGAATGTTCACTTTTGCCCTGGCTGGCTGTGCGGAACTCTTTTGCTGCCAATGTGATGCCGGTCTTTTCTAAATCCTTGCAGATCGCTAATCTGCGGTCATCCGATAACAACAAATAGATTCCCTTGCCGTATGCCGCAGACTCCTGCGTGGTATCCGGGTAAGCCAGACGCTTCGATCGAAGACGACGCCGACACGCTCGAACTGCTGGCGCTCGACGCTTCCAAGGCCGTTACATCCAAGACCACGGTCACGTGTCCGTCGTGCGGATTCCGCAAGGATGAAATGATGGCGGAAAATGAGTGCGTGTACTTCTACACGTGCACTCACTGTAACAAGGTGCTCAAGCCGATCTTTGGCGATTGCTGCGTGTTCTGCTCCTACGGCACGGTGATGTGCCCGAGCGAGCAGAAACGCGCCCTGAGCGAAGCGAGCGATTCGATCCGGCGCTTCGTCGGCGATCCTGGTGCCGGCGGCAAGTCCGGCAAGTAACGATTGATTCAGCGTCGCCAACCGGCACTAATCACGTCGCAGATCGCCTGGATCGCCGGGATGCGTGTGCTGCTGCGCCTCCAGACTGCCCCCACGTGACGCTGTGGAACGGGCTTCGAAAACGGGCGCACCACCAGACTGCGCGCATCCCCGTAAGGCCCGTGCGTCGCCATCTCCGGCAGCAGCGTGACGCCGTGACCGGACGCCACCATCTGCCGCAGCGTTTCGAGACTGGTCGCGCGGTAGTCGTCGGATTCGTGCACACCCACACGTGCGCATACTTCAAGTGCCTGGTCTCGAAGGCAATGGCCATCCTCCAGCAGGAGCAGTGTCTCGCCGTCGAGATCGGTGGGCTTGAGGAACTTTCTCTTCGCCAGCGGATGATTGCTGTTGAGTGCGACCGCGAACGGCTCCTCAAACAGCACGCGCGAATCGAGACCGTCAAGCGCGACCGGCAGCGCCAGGATTCCCAGGTCGATCGCTCCCGCCTGCAGGCGCTCGAGCAGCGTGGCAGTCTGATACTCGAACAGCAGCAGCTTGAGTCGCGGGAGAGCCTTGCGGAGCTGCGGCGCGACGCGCGGTAGAAGATAGGGGCCGATGGTGGGAATGAGCGCCACCTTGAGCGTTCCCGACAACGGATCCTTGGCATGGCGCGCCAACGTCACCACCTCGTCGCTGTCCTTGAGGATGCGGCGCGCGCGCGCGACCACCTGCTCGCCCGCCTCGGTCAATGAAACTCGCCGTGGTTGACGTTCTATGAGCTTCACGCCCAGGTAGTCCTCGAGCTTGCGCAGCTGCGCGCTAAGGGTTGGCTGGCTGACGAAGCACTTCTGCGCTGCACGGCCAAAATGGCGCTCGTCCGCCACCGCGACCAGGTAACGCAGGTCCTTGAGTTTGAGATCGCTCATGTACTCAATATACGCCATCTATCAAAACCATCGAAACAATTGATTGGAGCTTTTGAGGTCCCGCTGTCATCCTGCGCGCTGTTCGATCAAGCCGCTGCTGAAGAGCTGACAGGAGTTGAACATGCTGGGTATTGGACAGAAGTTTCCCGAGTTCTCGCTGACCGGGGTCGTTTCCAACGATCTCGGAAGCGCATTCAAGCCGTTTTCGACGGCGAGCCTTAAGGGTAAGTGGAAGGTCATCTTCTTCTGGCCGAAGGATTTCACCTTCGTTTGCCCGACGGAGATCGCCGGTTTTGGCAAGCTCAACAGGGAATTCGCGGCTCGGGGTGCGCAGGTGCTCGGCGTCAGCACCGATTCCGAGTTCGTACACCTCGCCTGGAGACGGGAGAAGGATGAGCTCAAATCGCTGCCGTTCCCGATGCTCTCGGACATCAAGCGCGAGCTCACCAGCGCGCTCGGCATTCTTGACCCGGAGGCCGGCGTCGCGCAGCGCGCGACATTCATCGTCGATCCCGAGGGTGTGATCCGCTTCGTCTATGTCACGGATCTCAACGTCGGCCGCAGCCCGGAAGAAGTGTTGCGCGTGCTCGACGGCCTGCAGACCGACGAGCTGTGTCCCTGCAACTGGCAGAAGGGCGAGGAAACGCTCAAGGCTGCCTGACGTGATCACCCCGTCCGCGCCCGCGCGCTCGTCCAGACCCCCCTCTGGGCACTCGCGGGCCGCGTGACGGTTTCTTACTGCATGGTGTTCTCATGACACTCGATACATTGAAAGACCTGATTCCCGATTACGCCCGCGATCTTAAGCTCAATCTGGGCACGGTCCTCATGCCTCAGGGCTCTCCTGGACTGAGCGAGACACAGATCTGGTCGGTGGCACTTGCGACGGCGATCGCCGCGCGTAACGTGGAATTCGCCCGTGCGATCGAAACTCTCGGCCAGGAGAAGCTCGATGCCGCGCATCTCACAGCCGCGCGTTCGGCGGCGGCCATCATGGGAATGAACAACGTCTACTACCGCTTTCTGCACCTCGTGGGGGATGGGGAGTACCAGACCTTGCCGGCGCGGCTGCGGATGAACGTCATCGGCAATCCGGGGATCGATCGCAACGACTTCGAACTCCTCTCGCTCGCGGTCTCAGCCGTGAATGGCTGCGGCCTGTGCATAACAGCGCATGAGAAGAAGCTCCGGGACCAGGGCACCAGCCGCGAGACGATTCAGAGTGCGGTGCGCATCGCGTCCACGATCCACGCCGTGGCGGGCACGCTGGAGTTCGAACGCGCCGCCTGACCGTCGGCGTTCTGCGACGGGTTTTCGCGCGGAGGTGCTTCGCTATACTCGAGGCATGTCCGGCTCGAGCAAGCGACTGTCCGCCGGCGCCGTAATCGTGCGCGCTACGCCGCAGGGAAACCGTTTCCTGCTGCTGCGTTCGTTTGACCACTGGGATTTTCCCAAGGGCCTGGTCGAGAATGGCGAGAACGCGATGGCCGCCGCGCTGCGCGAAGTGCGCGAGGAAACCACGGTAAACGATCTGACGTTTCCGTGGGGCGACGTGCACACTGAGACAGGGCCTTACAGCCGTGGCAAGGTCGCACGCTACTACCTCGCGCAGACCGCGACCGAACACATCAGCTTGCCGGTCAATCCCGAAATCGGCCGCCCCGAGCACAGCGAATATCGATGGGTCGACTACGACACCGCCGTACGCCTGGTGTCCGATCGCGTACGGCCGGTACTCGAATGGGCGGCCGGAGTATTGAACATGGCGCCCGACTGAGCTATTGAGTGCTCATGTTCCGGATCGTGTGGGAGTTCGACGCCAACCCCGAACGGGTCAACGAGTTCGAGCTCGTGTACGGGTCGTCCGGCACGTGGGTCGAGCTCTTCAGGGGCAGTGAAGATTACGTCGGCACCGAACTCTTTCGCAGCATCGATTTACCCACGCGCTACATCACTCTGGATTCCTGGCGTTCGCGCGCCGGCTACGAGTCGTTCCGCAAGGAGCATGCGCAGGAATACGTGCGGCTCGACGAGCTGTGTGAAAAGCTCACGCTGCACGAGCGCATCCTCGGCACGGTGGACGACGGCAAGTAGCGCACCGCACCACTCACACGACGCGACCGCGCGTGCCGCCGCGCAGGAAATCCTCGATATTGGCCGCCATCTCATCCAGGCAGCGCTGCCGTGATTCCAGCGCTGCCCAGGCTGTGTGCGGCGTGAGGATCAGGTTTGGAAGGTCTGGCGCCAACAGAGGACTGCCATAACGCGGCGGTTCCTGGGGCAGTACGTCGATCGCGGCCCCACCGATTTGCCGCTGCCGCAACGCCTGAGCCAGCGCATCGACATCGATCAACGCACCGCGCGCCGTGTTGACGATCACGGCGTCCGGCTTCATCAGCGCCAGCTCGCTTGCCCCGATCATGCCAGTGGTCGCGGGGGTCACCGGGCAATGCAGGCTCAGCACGTCCACCTGCGACAACAATTCGTGCAGATCCACACGGTCCGGCTGGCGTTCTCCACCAGGACGATTGGCGATGAGCACGCGCATGCCGAAAGCAGCGGCAGTGTGCGCCACGGCGCGCCCCAGCACGCCAAAGCCGACGATGCCGAGCGTGCGCCCCTTGAGCTCCCGGATCGGTTGTCGAAGCATGGTGAACTGCGTGCTGGTCGCCCATTCTTCGCGTGCCAGCCGCTCGTACTCGCGCAGGCCGTGTGTCAGCGACAGCAGCACGGCAAATACGTGCTGCGTCACGGACGGCGTGCAGTAGTCGCGGATGTTGCAGACCGCGATGCCGAGGCGCCGGGCAGCATCGAGATCGACGTTATCGGTGCCGGTGGCGGCGAGCGAGATCAGCTTCAGCGCCGGACTGGCTTGCATGACCTCGGCTTTCATTGACACTTTGTTGATGAGGACGATCCTGGCGGTGCGCGTCCGTGCGATCAGCTCCTCGTCGCGCGTAACGTCGAACAGTTCGAGGCCGGGCAGGCAGCGCCGCAGCCGCGAAACATCGAGATCGCCGCAGCTCGCCGTGGCAAAATCGAGAAACACTGCTCTCATCGCCTGATCGCGGCTCGACATCAGTCGCGCGCTCTGATCGTTGGTCCGGCCCTCAGCACGAGAGTACACGCAACCGGATGAATCAACATCCACACATCAATGTCGTCATCGTGGGCGCAGGTTTCGCCGGGCTCAATGCCGCCAAGACACTGAGCAACAGGTCTGCCGTTGCGGTGACGTTGATCGATCGCCTCAATCATCACCTGTTTCAACCGCTGCTCTATCAGGTAGCGATGGCGGCGCTGAGTCCCGCAGACATCGCAGCACCGATCCGCAGCATCCTGTCGAAGAGCCGCAACGTACATGTATTGCAGGCGGCGGCTCACGCGGTCGATGTCCCGGGCCGCAAAGTTGCCACTGACGTGAGTGAATTCAGCTATGACTACCTGCTGCTGGCATGCGGCGCGACGCATGCCTACTTTGGTCACAGCGAGTGGGAAGCGCGCGCGCCCGGACTTAAGAGCCTTTCGCAAGCCACCGAGATCCGCACGCGCGTGTTGAGTGCTTTCGAGGCGGCGGAGCGTGAAATTGACTCCGAGAGGCAGCAATGGCTTCTGACATTCGTCGTCGTGGGCGGGGGACCAACGGGCGTTGAGCTCGCTGGTGCCATCGGCGAGATGAGTCGCTTCACGCTGGCGCGCGACTTTCGCCGCATCGATCCGCGGCGCACGCGCGTGGTGCTGCTCGAAGCCGGGCCGCGAATCCTGCCGTCATTTGGCGAGAAGTCAGCAGCGCGTGCCACCCGGGATCTGGAGAGCCTGGGTGTCCAAGTGCGGGTCAATTCCAAGGTCACGTTGATCAGCGCTGACGGCGTCGAACTGGGCACCGAGATAATTCGCGCGGCGACCGTGCTCTGGGCAGCCGGCGTGCGCGCGAGTGAAATCGGCCGCTCGCTCGGTGTCGAGTGTGACTTCGCCGGCCGCGTCATCGTCGGTTCCGACCTCAGCATCGCGGGCCACCCGGAAGTGTTCGTGGCCGGCGACCTGGCGCATGCAGTCGATCAGAAAACGAAACGGATCCTCCCGGGCGTGGCGACGGTCGCCATGCAGCAGGGCGTGTACATCGCCAGGACCATTCTGGCCGAGCGCTCGGGTCGTGCCCGGCAGCCATTTCGATTCGTCGACCTCGGTCAGATGGCGACCATCGGTCGTAGCCGTGCGGTATGCGAGATCGGCCGGCTGCGCTTCGCTGGCCGGCTTGCCTGGTGGCTATGGCTCCTGGTGCATATCTATCGCCTCTCGGGTTTCCGCAACCGCCTTTCGGTGCTGGTGCAGTGGGCCTGGTCGTATGTCACTTTCGGCCGTGGGGCACGACTCATCGTGCCGAGGGAATGGCGGGAATACGGCTAGGCAGGGTCCAAATGAGAATGGCTTGCATTTGAGATTCATTCTTGGATAGGATTGGCCGCAGTCAGGGAATGCGATATCCGGCAATGAACCCGCGCAACACGCTGCATATCCAGCCAAATGCCATCCGTGCCCGTCCAGCGCTGCCTCAGCGCCGGCTCACCAGCGAGGCTCTGATGGCCGGTGCGCGCGAAGTGATCCTGGAACATCGCGGTGAGCAATACCGTCTACGCGTGACATCGAATGGCAAGCTCATCCTGACCAAGTAGCCGGGCCGCTAGCCACCTGAGGCGCCTCTCCCTCCCGCCAACGGCAGCCAGCCAGGCCCGCTTCGAGCCTGTGCCCGGTTGAGCCGGGTCAGTCGCGCAGATTCACGATCTGCAGCGGGAGCCCGAGCTGCGCCTTTCGGAGTATCGCGATGGCTGCCTGCAGGTCATCGCGCTGCTTGCCGGTTACGCGCACCTTGTCGCCCTGGATGGCGGCCTGGACTTTGAGTTTCGAATCCTTCACCAGCCTCACCAGCTGGCGGGCCGTATCGGTATCAACGCCGTGGCGCAGCGTCACTTCCTGGCGCGCCGCATTGAGCGCGATCTGAGGCTCTCCCACCTGCATGCAGGTGACATCGATGCCGCGCTTCGAGATTCTGAGTTTCAGGATCTCGAGCATCTGCTTCAGCTGAAAATCGGCCGGCGCGTGCAGGGTGACCTTGAAGTCCTCGAGCTCGAATCGCGAGTCGGTACCCTTGAAATCGAACCGCTGCGAAACCTCGCGATTCGCCTGGTCGACCGCGTTGGTGAGTTCGTGTGGATCAAGTTCGGATGCGACATCGAAGGATGGCATACAAAGAGGACCTCAGGCATCGGGCTCCGGGCGTCGGATCTGCTACATCTCGGCGGCGCGCGAGTCGAGATTGCGGTAGAAAATCGCGGTCGAATCAAAGTGCCCGTCCGGGCCGCGTTGATACCGCGGGATGGCTCCGACTTTCGTGTAGCCGGCTCGCAGGAACAGTTGCTCGCCCGGACCGTCCGCACGCGCATCCGCCACCATCAACGATCGACCCTTCTGCTGCGCTACCTTCTCGATCGCCTGCAGTAGCGCCCGCCCCAACCCTTTCCTCTGCGACTGGCTGTGGACCAGCAGTTTCTGCACCTCCGCGCGATGGCGCGCGTTGATGCGTGAAGCGAGCAGCAATTGAGCGCAGCCGATGACGCTGGCGTTATCACTCGCGAGCAGCACCACACGATCGCCCCGTGCCACTTCAGCCAGCACCGCGAGCCAGTAGTTACGCGCGTCCGCCGTGGAAAGTGGCGCCAGAAATCCTACCGAGGCACCACTTTGCACGGCGTCCTGCAGCAGATCGACGAGCTGGCTGAAAAGCTCGAGACTCGGCGTGGTGCGGATTTCGGCGATGGTCCACATGTCAGTGCCCCGTTGGATGCGCAACGGTACCACAGCGGGATTATTTGCCGCCCTCTGCCAGCAGCGACTCCACCGTCGCCTTGAAGCTGGCAATGAGCTCGTCGTGATGCGAGCCCGTGGCCGGGCCCGAGAAGCCGGTATGGATGCGGCGCACTTTTCCGACCCGGTCGATGAACAGGGTGGTCGGAAACGCGAGTATCCCACTCAGCTGGGGCAGCCTGGTCGAAGCATCCTGCTTGTCGGAAATGCCTGCGATGAGCGTCGGGAATTCGATATCAAACTTGCGACGGTATGCGCTCACGGCTGCGGCAGCGCGCTCGAAATCGCCGAAATGCTCGAACATGAGCGCCACGGCTTCGATGCCGCGATCGCGCTGCTCCCGGTAGAACGGGGCGAGAAATGCCGTCTCGTCATGACAATTCGGGCACCAGCTTCCCGCCAGCATGACGATCACGATCTTGCCGCGGAATCGCCTATCAGCGAGAGCTATTGGCTTGCCGGTCTCGTCCGGAAAGGTGAAGCCGAAGCTCCACGTGTCATCCCGGATGCTGGTTATCGCATCGGCGTCGGCCAGCGCGGCGTGTTCATCGCGTCGCGCAACCCAATCCTCCACCGACGCGAGGCCTGACCAGAACTTGCCGGCCAGATCGCCGCTCTCGGTTACCTTCGCGCGGTAGAGAAAAGCATGCGCGCCGTCGAATGCCGACAGGTAGAGCTCGTCGTTGCGCACCTCTCCAGCCAGGTAGCGGTGATCGCCGGTGTTCAGGAGAAATGTACCCGTCACCTGGTGATACGACTGCTTGAACTCGGCGACCGCGGGCGTGCGCTTGCCCTTTTCGTCCGTGAATGTCACGGCCCAGCGACCCGATACATCGGCGTTGTCCGTCGCGGGTTCCTTGAAGAAGCGATAAGCGCTGCCGAGCTCGGCGCTCAAGGGGATCTTCTGTTCCTTGCCCTCGCGCTTGACGAGCACGACTTCGCCCTTCAGACCCAGCGGGCTGCGCTTCGCGGTGAGGCGATTGCCAAATCCCGGCATTGTCATCTCGAGGCGTGATCGGTTGAGTTTCACGTCGGTCACGCGCACGCGCTCCGGACCATTGATCAGGAAGGCCACGGGCGCCCCCGATTCTTCGGTGAGCTCGAGACCGAAAGGCAGCTCGCCGCCGGGCAGCGTGAGCACCGCGCGATAGGCGCCCATCTCGACCTGTCGCTGACCGCAGCCAGCCAGGAGACCGATGAGAGCAGTGATCAGGGCGAAAGGGACGAGCGGGCGGAGGCCTGGGTGGAAACGGCGCATGCAGCCTTTGGTCTGGTGTGCGATTGGTACGGGCGGAGAAGGCTACCGCCGCGCCCATCCCCGGCTCAAGCCTCGGTGATCGGTGCGTAGCCCGGTTGCGATTCCACGCGCTTCAGCCAGCCGCGGATGTTGGGATACTTGTCGAGAGAAAACCCGCCTTCCCCGGCGACGTGTGTGTACGCGTACAGCCCGATGTCAGCGAGCGAATACACCCCGCCGACGAGAAAGTCCCTTCCCTTGAGCCCTTGGTCGAGCACTGCGAGTGCCTGGTGCCCTTTCTCAACCTTCTCGGTGAGCCTGTCACCAAGCTCCTCCGGCGTCTTCTTGAGCGAACGCAACCAGAAGCGAACCGTGGCGACGTTGGGCTCGAGGTTGTACTGCTCGAAGCACAGCCACTGCCAGACGCGCGCGCGTTCCAGCCGATCGCTCGGCACCAGGCGCGAGCCCTCGGCGAGATACCAGATGATCGCGTGGCTTTCGGGCAGGTATCCCTGGCCTTCGATCTCGAGCAATGGGATGCGCCCGTTGGCATTCTTGGTCAGGAACTCGGGTGTGCGAGTTGCGCCCCGAGTGATGTCGAGGGTGACGATGCGGTACGGGATACCCAGTTGCTTCAACACCAGGCGAACCTTGTAGCCGTTTCCGGAGGGCAGATAGTCGTAAAGCGTGACGGCGGTGGACATCGGTGACGACGCTCGTGTGGGGTAGGAGTTCAGGGTGAACGGCGAGGCGTGAAAAGTGAAGCGTGGAACAAAAAGAGCCGCGGCGGGGGCGGATTTCCAGCGCCCGCCGCGGCTCGAGTCGCGCTACTGCACGACGGTGGTTTTCGCATCCTCGAGGCCGTTTCTGGCTTTCGCCAGCTGCACCTCGGCAAACGGCTCGGCTGGCAGTCGCGAGGCGACCACCACCAGGTGGCCGAGATCGGCCGGCAGCCGCGATGCGCTGACCACGATCTGTCCGATCAGTGCCGGCCCATCGCGGGTCGCGTCGGCGACCGCTGTGAATTCGTCGGTTCTCACCGGTGCCGGCGCTTCGCACACGGCTCCATGCGTCGAGGCGCAGAGCAACAGCGGATTCACCGCTTCCGCACGTGGCTCGATCTCGTCGCCGTTGCCGAGCAGCAGCCAGGACAGCGTGAGCGTGAGTAACGACAGGAAAACCCCTGCGCGTGCCTTTTCCAGTTCGCTCATGTTCCACTCCTCGACCGGTCTTTCGGGCCCCTTGATCCGGCGCCACGTGTGCTTTTGACGTGGCGGCAATTTCCGCTAGATTGGCTACCCCAGCAAACGCAATCCTTGAACCCGGATTAAGGGAAGCTGAAGTGGCATTTGCCTACGATCGGCTGCCGTTAAACGCATTGCGCGTCTTCGAAGCGGTCGCGTCGCGGTTGAGCTTCGCGGAAGCCGCCGAGGCGCTGCACGTGACACCCGCGGCGGTGAGCATGCAGATCAAGACACTCGAGGATTACCTGCAAGTGCCGCTGTTCCGGCGCAGCGGGCGCAAGGTCGAGCTGACGGCGGAGGGTGAGGAATTGCTCCCGGGCGTACGGCGCGGGCTGGATGAGCTCGAAGCGGCGCTCCACCAGCTGAAGAAGGACCGCAAGGGCGGTCAGCTCAACATCAGCATGCTGGCGTCGTTTCTGCAGAAGTGGCTGTTACCGCGGCTGCCCGATCTCAAGGCGAAGCATCCTGACATCGAGCTGCAGATCCACACGTCGCGCGAGAACGTGGATTTTTCCCGCAGCGATTTTCATGCCGCCCTGCGCCTCGGCCAGGGCACCTGGAAGGGGCTGCACGCCGAAAAGATCATGGAGGAATGGCTCGTGGTGGTCGCTTCTCCGGAGCTGTTCGCCAAACACGGCGCGCTCGATGGCTCGAACGTGCCCGAAGACCTGCCGATGCTGCGCGGTACCGAGCTGCAGGCTGGGGATGAGCCCTGGATCCACTGGCTTGAGGTCGGTCGCAATGCCCCGCGTCCGGTGCGTGGCTCGGTGCTCGACGATTCGGTCAGCGTGATCACCGCTGCCGAGCAGGGACTTGGATACGCGCTGGTCCGCTGGAGTCTCGCGGCGGCGGATCTTCAGGCCGGAAAACTCAAGCTCGCGAGCCCGAAGCCGCTCCCGTACCGGTGGGCATACTATTTCGTTTGTCCCAAGACGTATCTGGCGATGCCGAAGGTCGCGGCGCTTATGCAGTGGCTACGGAGCGCGGGGACGGCGTTTCCGACTCCGGCCGAGGCGCTTGCGAACCACACGATCGAGTATCGGCCGACGTCCGCGCCATCGGTTGCAAATCCCACCGTGTCGCGGAAGGCGACAATCACGCCGTCGACGGCACGCAAGCTGCGCGCGAAGAACTAGCGCGTCACGTCCGCAGGGTCTTCTCCAGACGGCTGACGACGTCGGGTCCGACCTGCGTTCGCAGGTAGTCGAGCATGATCGGCACGAATTTCTGGGCGTGATCGGTCGACAAGTTGAGCCTCGAGAACCCCGTGACGATGGTTGCGAGCAGCACGGTATTGCCGCCCGCGAGCGAGGCCAGGCTGCCGAACAGTCCGCCGCCCGATTGCGGGGCCTGCCTGACCAGCATCTCCAGGCCGGCGACCGAGCCGAGCATCTGGCTGAACTCGGTGTCGCCCAGCTTGTCCCTGGCCGCTTTGAACAGGATCGCCGCACCGCCCTGGGCCTGTCGTTCATCGATGTTCAGCTGTTGCGACAGGATTACTATCAGTTCTCTCATTTCTCACCTCGCTGGATTCGCACGCGGTTAGCCGCCCAGCGTGAATGCCGGGCGCGGCAGGCCATCCGTGCCCGTCTGCCATGGCACCCACAAAAGCGTAACTCGCCCCACCGCGATGTCGGACTTGCGCGGGCTCAAGCGAACGGGGCGGATTGCGATCATTTGCGGATCGAGTGCGCTCTGCAACGCCGCGACTTCCCGTTCGCATTCTTCCGTGAGGGCAGCGAGGCGCTGTCCCAAGACCTCGACGTTGTCCTCGGCACGCGCGATGTCCTCCTTCTCGCGGCCGATTCGGCCCGCGGAACGCGCCGCCGTGGTCGCCCGGCCGATGGTGCCGCTGCTGACGCGGCGCGAGCCCAACAGTGCGCCCAGTACGGTCGCGCCGATCGAGATCGCGCTCTGCATCTTCTGTTGTGAGTATTGCGACTGTTCGCGCGCCACACGTTCCTCGGCGCGGCGAATCTGGTCCTTGAGCGACGTGAACCGCGGCGCGAGCTTCGCGCGCAGCTTCTCGACCTCAGTGTCGCGTTTCTCGCGCAGCGCCAGCGAGAGACGCACCCTGAAATCACCCTCTGCCTCGCCCGGCTGCGAAGACAGTGCGAGCGCGTCGCACGCCAGGAGGTCGAGCGTGTCGTGCTGATACAAGTGCGATTCCAGGCACTTAGCCCAGCCTGCGTAACTGGTCGCACGCGCGGCGGACGCCGGCAGCTCAGCAAAGCGCGCATCAGCAACGGGCGTCGCTTCGAGCCGGTGGGCGAGACCATCGACCGCGCTCGCCTCCAGCCACAAGGCTTCCTTGCCGTCATTGGCAAGGGGAGCGACGTAGGTTGCTTCGCGCCAGAAGTCGATTCCCGACTTGGCATCGGCGAAGTGCAGTCGCGCCATGCCCGCGACCATTGGTCGATACGTCAGCTCCTTGAGCCCCGGATCAGTCGGCCTGAGGAACTGCTCGCTGACGTCGCCTGTAATCATCGGCCGCGAAGCTGCTGATGCCGCTGGCGCGGTCTCGGTTGCCGCCTTCGCCCGAGGCGTTGTCACTTGTTCGACTCGGGTTGTGCGGCGTTCATCCATGAGAACGCGGATCTCGGCGAGGGTGAGCGGACCGCGCAAGTACGACAGTGCCCAGCGGCTCTTGAACAGCACCGGTCGATCGTCGTGGACGTTGCGCATCAGGAACACGCGGCTGGTCAGATTCGAAAGCAGGCGCTCGATCGCCGCCCGGTCGAGGTGATCCGCGCCACCGGCGATCGCGCTCTCCAGGCCTTCGATCACGCGCAGCTTGTCGCGCTCGGTCTGCAGGCGGCCGATGAACCAGGTGCCCGCGTTCGACAGTCCCTTGTAGTCGAGATCGACCGGGTTCTGGGTCGCCAGCACCACGCCGACGCCGAACGCGCGCGCCTGCTTGAGCAGCGTCAGCATCGGCGTTTTTGAGGGCGGCAGAGCGCTCGGCGGAAAGTAACCGAAGATCTCGTCCATGTAGAGCAGCGCGCGCAGACTTGAAGTGCCGGATTGGTTTCGCGTCCACGCGATCAGCTCGTTGAGCACCAGCGTCACGAAGAACATGCGCTCGGCGTCATTGAGATGCGCGATCGACAGGATCGCGAGCCGCGGTTTGCCCTCGGAAGTGAAGAGCAGGCGCTGGATGTCGAGCGGCTCGCCGCTCATCCACGCGGAGAACCCCGGCGAGGCGAGCAGGTTGTTGACCGACATCGCCAGCTCGAGGCGTTCCCCGGATGGAAAGAAGCTTTCGAGATCGAACACGCCGATCTTGTCGAACGCCGGCTTCTGGATCGCATGAATGATCGCGGCTATATCGAGATTGCGCCCCTCGCGCCAGGCGCGCTCGAAGATGTTGGCGAGCAGGATATGGTCGCGGCTCTTGAGCGGGTCGGCATCGATGCCGAGTAGTCCCAGCAGACCCGCCACCGCCGAACCGATGCGGTCGCGCAGCGCGGCGGTATCGCTCGCGATGGCGCCTGTGGGCGCTGCAAAGGACTGCAGCACCGACAACGGCAAACCCGCATCACTGCCGGGCGTGTAGATGGCGATGTCCACGGCGTCGCGGAATCCCGCGATGCGCGCCGGGTCTTGTCCCCACTCAGCCAGGCCTTCGCGCCACCTGCTCGCGAGATTCGCGGCATAGTCATCGACGCTCAGCCCATTGCGCTGTGCTTCGCCTGCATCCGCCCACGGCTGGAAGTCCGCGGGTTTGAGCTCTGGAAAGGCGAGCAGCAGGTTGCCGAGGTCGCCCTTGGGGTCGATTACGATGCTCGGGATGCCGTCGATTGCGGCTTCCTCGATCAATGCGATGCACAAACCGGTCTTGCCGCTGCCGGTCATGCCAACGCACACGGCGTGCGTGGTGAGATCGCGCGAATCGTAAAGCAGCGGCTCATCGGCTAGCGCATTCGTGGCCGGATCGAGCTCCCGGCCGAGATAGAAGGCGCCCAGCTTCTCGAAATCGACCATGGTTCCCCCCACCCTCGGCGTTCGCGAGTTGCAGCTACTATAATGCCCGACCCAATAAGAAGCGGCCGGAAGGCGTGTCATGGCGTACACCGAGTGGAGCATGCAGGGGGTCGAGTTCGTCAATTGCAACTGCGACTGGGGCTGTCCCTGTCAATTCAACGCACTGCCGAGCCACGGCGATTGCCGTGCATATACGTTCGTGCAGATCGAGAAGGGTCGATTCGGTGACACCCCGTTGGATGGCCTGCGTTGGGGCATCCTCGCCTCGTGGCCGGGGCCGATTCACCTCGGAAATGGCACGTTCCAGGCCATCGTCGACGAGCGTGCCGATGCCCGGCAGAGAGCCGCTCTCGAAGCGGTCGCGCATGGCCGCGAAACGGACCCCGGGTCGCTGATCTGGCAGGTGTTCTCGACGACGGTGACCGAGGTGCTGCCGACGTTGTTCAAACCGATCGAGCTCAAGATCGACGTCACCGGCCGCACTGCAAGCGTGAGGGTCCCCGGCGTGATCGACGGCAGTGCCGGCTCCATCCTGAACCCGGTCACAGGCGCGCCACATCGAGTGGGCATCAAGTTGCCCACCGGGTTCGAATATAGCGAGACGGAAGTCGTGAGCGGCAAAGCCAAGACTCAAGGCCCGATCGTGCTCGACTTCGACGGCACGCACGCGCATCTCTCGCGCATCCACTGGAGCACGCACGGCGTCGTCCGCTAGCGTGCACCCTCTCGAACGATGGCCCACGATCCTTGCGCTGGGCGTAGTCGTGTTGCTGTGCTGGGCGTGGATCGTGCCGATGGCGCGGGACATGTACGGTCCAATGACCGGATCCGCTGCCTGGATGATGACCAGCCGCTGGGAAACCGCTCATCTTCTGCTGCTGCTGGCGATGTGGGTGGTGATGATGGTGGGGATGATGCTGCCCTCCGCGGCACCGACGCTACTTCTGTACGCAACCGTTCTGCGCAAGAGCGTGCCGGGCGCGAACGCGCTATTGCTTGTCTACGCATTTGCCGCCGGATACTTGCTGATCTGGACGTCATTCAGCATCGCCGCCACGGTCCTGCAGCGACTGCTGAGTGAGTTGCTGCTGTTGTCGCCGATGATGGAATTGCAGAACCGCGCGTGGGCGGGCGCGCTGTTGGTGATCGCTGGTGCCTATCAGCTCACGCCGCTGAAGACGTCCTGCCTGGAGTCTTGCCGTTCACCCGCTGCGTTCATCGCGCAGCACTGGCGAACAGGCGGTCTTGGCGCACTGCGCATGGGTCTCGAGCACGGCCTTTACTGTCTCGGTTGCTGCTGGGCACTGATGCTCTTGCTGTTCGTCGGCGGCGTCATGAATCTCTGGGTGATCGCCGCGATCACATTGTTCGTGCTGCTGGAGAAAGTCGCACCTCATGGAGCACAGGGTGGGCGATTGAGCGGCGCTCTCTTGATCCTGCTCGGCCTCTGGACGGCGATGTTCCGCTAGCGATAACCCTGCGCCTGCAGTTCGAACAGCCTGGCGTAGCGCCCGCCGAGCTTGACGAGCTCGGCGTGACTGCCCCGCTCGACGATCCGACCCTCCTCGAGCACGACAATCTGGTCCGCCATGCGCACGGTGGAGAAGCGATGCGAGATCAGGATCGCGATGCGGTCACGCGTGAGCGAACGGAAATGTTCGAACACGGTCGCTTCCGCCGCGGCGTCGATCGAGGCAGTCGGTTCGTCCAGCACCAGGATATCCGCCTGCGTGCGCATGAATGCGCGTGACAGCGCGACTTTCTGCCACTGGCCCCCGGAGAGCTCGCGGCCGTCCTTGAACCAGCGTCCGAGCTGAGTGTGAAAGCCGGCCGGAAGATCGCGCACGAAGGGTGTGGCCATGCCCTTGTCCGCGGCCTCGCGCCAGCGCGCCTCGTTGTCGAAATCGCGCACGTCACCCGCGCCGACGTTCTCGCCGACGAGCAGCTGGTAGCGCGCGAAGTCCTGAAAGATCACGCCGATGCGTTGACGCAGGGCATCTTCTTCCCAGTCGTTGAGGTCACGCCCATCGAGCAGGATCCGCCCGGTGGTCGGCTGGTAGAGCCGCGTGAGCAGTTTGATCAGCGTGGTCTTGCCGGAACCGTTCTCGCCGACGAGCGCCAGGCTCTCCCCAGGACGGATGTGGAGCGAGATCTCTTTGAGTGCCGGCTTGTCCGCACCGGGATAAGAGAAGGTCACGTTCTCAAAGCGGACGCCATCGCCCGGATCGGGACCCTTCACCGTCGTGCCGCTCGGCAGTCTGACCGGTTGCTCGAGATATTCGTAGAGCGTCGACAGATACAGGTTGTCCTCGTACATGCCCCCGATCGCGGACAGGCTCGCCGACACCGCGACCTGTCCCTGGCGGAACAGCATCAGGTACATCGTCATCTGCCCCAGCGTGATCGTGCCTTTGATGGTTTCCACGGCGATCCACGCATAGCCGCCGTAAAGCGCGACGGTGCTCACCAGGCCCATCGCAAAACCCCAGGTGTCGCGGCGGATGGTGAGATCGCGATCCGCCGAGAACAGCCGATGGAAGATGTCGCGATAGCGACCGAGCAGGAGCGGACCCAGCTCGAACAGTTTCACCTCCTTGGCGTGATCCTCGCGCGCGAGCACGGTCTCGAGATAGATCTGCATGCGCGATTCGGGCGAGCGCCAGCGAAACAGCCGGAAGGCATCGCCGGAAAACTTCGCCTCTGCGATGAAGGCGGGCAGCCCGGCGAGCAGCAGCACCACCACCGCCCAGGGTGAGAAATGGACCAGCAGCGTCGCGAAGCTGATCAGCGAAACGCCATTCTGGGCCAGCCCGAACGTGCGCATCACGAGACTCAGTGGCCGGCTCGATGCCTCGCGACGCGCGCGCGTCAGCTTGTCGTAGAACTCGCTGTCCTCGAACTGTCGCAGTTCGAGCGTCAATGCCTTTTCGAGGATCATGACGTTGACGCGCTGACCCAGCAGCGCGCGCAACAGTGATTGACACAGCGAGATCGCGCGCTGGGCCGCGGCAATGGCGGCGACGATGAGCGCTTCGAGGGCGACGAATTGCAGCACCGGCCGATAAGCCTCGGCACCCACGTCTGCGTACGTGCGCACGGCGGCGACGACGCTGTCGACGATGAGCGCGCCGACGTATGCCACCGCCGCCGGTAGCGCGCCCGCCAGGAGCGTCAGAGCGGCGAGCGCGATCGTGAGCGGACGGCTCGTGGTCCACACCAGCTCGATGGCACGACGGCTGTAGCGAAACACGCCAAAGAAGCCGCGCGCGAACGCGGGATTGGCGTTGTCGGAGTAGAGGTCGGCGGACAAGGGCGGATGACGTCTCACGAACGATTCAGGGCCACGATCGGCCGGCGATGTGTGCGGCACGAGCGGCGAAATGCAAGGCGGGGTGAGAATTGAATGGCGGAATTCACAGAATGTCGCGGTGCAGCATTGCCTTTCGGATCAAGCAGGATTATCAATATCCTACAGCGCCACCGCAGGGCCCTCTTTCGACTGGTGGGTGGCTGGAGTGCTAGATGACAGGTTCGAAGCCAAAATCCAGCGACGATAAACTTGCGGACGATAAGGCCGAGACCCCTGAAACATCGACCGCGAAGAAATCCGGACGCGTCGCTTTCGACGCGCGCGGCAACGCCGTATGGGAGTGGTCGATGTCGACTGGCGTCTTTGGGCGCGACGTCGACAACGAACGACTGAAAAAGCTCGAAGCGCCAGACCTCAAGATTGCGGACGATCCGCCGCAAAAAACCAAGGCGTTCGGTACCTCACCCGATGAACGTGGCCCGGGATTCGATCCGTACAACACGCATGTGCACAGGCCGACGGATCCACAACCGAAGACCACTGGCGTGGATCCCTACAACACCGTCAGTTCCGGTCGCGGCAAGACCGGCGATCGCTCCGGCAAGCCAACGGACTTAAAGCGCCTGAGCGAATGGATCAAGCGCCAGCGCGAGTTGCAGAAGAAGGGCGAGTAGCCGGACATCCACTATGCCTTGACCGCTGCCGCGAGCTTCTTGCGGTGCTTGCGCGTCAGCTCGGCGAATCGTGGCGTATAACCGGCATCCTCGTACACCGGATCGCCCTGTTCATCGGTCGAGATGACTTTGCTACCCCGCACGTACGGCATCGATGCCGACAGTTCCTTGAGAGCGACCGACAACAGGTCGGTGATGATCTGTTCTCTGTTGCAGCCTGGGAACATCTCCGCCAACGCGTGCAGGCGTGCGGCATCATCCACGGGCAGGCGCACGGGGTATTCCGTGGCAGTCAGAATCGGTGCTTCACGCTGTTGCCACCGGTCAAGCAGGCTCTTGAACGACACGCGGTAAAGCTCCCTGCACAAGGGCTGAATGGGCCGCGATTATACGCGCCGCTACCCCCATAGCCGCGGGCTTGGCATCCATAACCACCGAGTATTTACCCCGCAGGCTCGACCCTGAATATAGTCGGGCGCGATGTATCGATACGACACCATCGACCAGGCGCTCGTGGACGAGCGCGTCGCGCAGTTCCGCGACCAGACACGGCGTTTTGTCGCCGGCGAGCTGAGCGAGGACGAGTTCAAGCCACTGCGGCTGCGCAATGGCCTGTACATCCAGCGGCACGCGCCGATGCTGCGTATCGCGATTCCATATGGCCTGCTGTCGTCACGCCAGCTGCGCACACTTGCCCACATCGCGCGGCGCTACGACCGCGGTTTCGGCCACTTTACGACGCGACAGAACCTGCAATTCAACTGGCCGAAGCTCGAGGACGTGCCCGACATCCTTGCCGAGCTGGCGCAGGTGCAGATGCACGCCATGCAGACGAGCGGCAACTGCGTCCGCAACGTCACCGCCGACCACCTCGCGGGCGTGACGCCGGATGAAATCGACGATCCGCGCCCGTACTGCGAGATCGTGCGCCAATGGTCGACGCTCCACCCGGAGTTCTCCTACCTGCCGCGCAAGTTCAAGATCGCCGTCACCGGTGCGCCGGTCGACCGCGCCGCCTCGCAGGTACACGACATCGGGTTGCATCTCAAGCGCGGACCGGATGGCGAGATCGGCTTCGAGGTACTGGTTGGCGGTGGACTAGGGCGTGCGCCCGCGATCGGGCACGTGATCCGCGAGTTGCTGCCGCGCGAGCATCTGCTGTCCTATCTGGAAGCGATCCTGCGCATCTACAACCTGCTCGGCCGGCGCGACAACCTGAACAAGGCGCGCATCAAGGTGGTCGTAAAGAGCCTTGGTATTGCCGAGTTCCGCAAGCGGGTCGAGGAGGAATGGGCGCATATCCGCGACTCCGCGCTTCGCCTCGACATCGAAGCGATCGATCGCATCCGCGCCCATTTCACGCCGCCATGTTACGAGACGCTCACCGATTCTGATGTCACCGCGGCTCAGGACGCGGCATTCAAGGCCTGGTATCGCTACAACACCCGCGCACACAAAGTGCCGGGTTACCGCGTGGCGTTCATTTCGCTGAAGACGCATGGCGAGGCGCCCGGCGACATGACAGCGGAGCAGATGGACCTGGCTGCGGAGCTTGCCGACCGTTTCAGCTTCGGGTTGGTCCGCGCCACGCACGATCAGAATCTGTTGCTGGCCGATGTGCGCCAGAGCGACCTGCACGAGCTGTGGCGCGCGCTCGATGCCGCCAGGCTTGCGACCCCCAACATCGGCACTCTCACCGACATGATCTGCTGCCCGGGCCTCGATTTCTGTTCGCTGGCGAACGCCGGCTCGATCCCGGTGGCGAAGCAGATCCAGGCGCATTTCGCCGACCTCGACTATCTCTACGACCTCGGCCCGATCGAGATCAAGATGTCCGGGTGCATGAATGCCTGCGGCCATCATCACATCGGGCACATCGGCATCCTCGGCGTCGAAAAGCGCGGCGAGGAGTGGTACCAGATCACGATCGGTGGATCGGCGCGCGAGGATGCCGCGCTGGGTGAAGTCATCGGCCCATCGGTGCCGCAGGCCGCGGTGGCCGAGACGATTCAAAAGCTCGTCGACGTGTATGTCGAGGAGCGAGTGGAAGAGGAGCGTTTCATCGATACAGTGCGCCGCGTCGGCATCGAACCCTTCCAGAACCGCGTGTACGGGGAGCGTCAGCGTGCGCAACATCATTCGGCGGCGTGAGATTGTCGCGGACGATTGGCGCTACGTCGACGAGGACCCGGATGGTGCGGAGCTGGCGCTGATCCTGCCGCTCGCGCGCTGGCGCGAGGAAAGAACCAACTGGTGGCTATGGGCGGGTCGCCTCGGGGTGCGCATCGGACCGGCCGACCGCGTCGAGCTGCTCAAGCCGGATCTCACGCGCCTGTCGCTGTTCGCGATCGAGTTTGGCGGACCGTCCGAGGGCCGTGGCTACACGCAGGCCAGAATGCTGCGCGAGCGCCTCGGGTTCACCGGCGAACTGCGCGCGGTCGGTTACGTCAAGCGCGATCAGCTTTTCTTCCTGGCGCGCTGCGGTTTCGACGCTTTCGAAGTGTCCGAGGGCGTGGATCCCCAATCGGCGTTGACGGCCTTCGACGATTTCGACGTGGCTTATCAGCCGGCGACGGTTGCCACCCGCAAGCAGCGTGACTTCTACGCCCGCGACACGTGACACTCAAGCGAGGGGACACAGCCTTTTTTCCTAGCGCAGCGGCAGCCCGATGTCGCTGAAGAGCTTTTCCACTTCCTCGGACGAGGCGGCGGACTGGGCACGATCGACCAGCCGGCGGTTGAGGTGAGGCGCAAAAAGTTGCATGAACTCATACATGAACTTGCGCAACAACACGCCGCGTCCGAAACCGATCCAGGTCACGTGCGCCGGGAACAAATGGGAGGCGTCCAGCGACACCAGGTCACGATCTTCGTCGGCTTCCACGGCCATGTTCGCCACGATGCCGACGCCCAGGCCCAGTCTCACGTAGGTCTTGATGACATCGGCATCGCGAGCCGTCAGCACGACGTCGGGCGTCAGACCGGCGCGGATGAAGATCTCCTGTAATGACGACGGGCCGGTGAACCCGAAGACGTAGGTCACGATCGGGTACTCGGCCAGATCCTTGAGCGTCAGCCGTTCGAGCGTGGCGAGCGGATGACCGCGTGGCACCACGACACGACGGTGCCAGCGATAGCAGGGCAGGAGAATCAGGCCCGCAAAAAGCTGTTGTGAGCCGGTGGCGATCGCGAAGTCGATGCGGTTGAGCTCGGCCATCTCGGC
Organism: Steroidobacteraceae bacterium; assembly: GCA_036515135.1. Lineage (GTDB taxonomy): Bacteria > Pseudomonadota > Gammaproteobacteria > Steroidobacterales > Steroidobacteraceae > DATBVX01. The sequence goes on along the minus strand of DATBVX010000275.1, from coordinate 13,914 downwards.
GATCTGCTCGGAGGTACCCTGGTGCAGGTGCAGCCGGATGTCCGGAAAGCGCTCGCGAAACGCCTTGATGACGCTCGGCAACACGTAACGTGCCTGCGTGTGTGTCGTGCCGATCGACAGCGAGCCGCGCGCCTCGTCGCGCAGTTCTTCCGACAGGCTCTTGATGCTCTGGACCTCGCGCAGAATTCTGAGCGCGCGCTCGATGACCTGCTCGCCGGCCGGCGTGATCCGAGTCAGCGTACGCCCGTCGCGGGCGAAGATCTGGAATCCCAGCTCATCCTCGAGCAGCTTGAGCTGCTTGCTCACGCCCGGCTGCGAGGTGTGCAGCTTCTGTGCGGCAGCGGTGATGTTCAGGCCGTTCTGGGCGACTGCCGCGAGATAGCGCAGTTGATGGAGCTTCATGGGCCCCAGACTCTACGCAAGGAGCCGAGCTTTGACTATGTGCACTCTGCCGACATCACATAGCCGTCGACGTCGGCTGCGCGCTGCAGTGCGCGTGCGCGGCACGCCGCCCGCGCGAATTCGAGCTGGCGCATCCTGCGGTCCTGCTGCGCGGTCCTGAGGTCGAACAGCTCGTCGAGCGTCGCGAGGCGGCGGAGCGCCGCCCAGGGGCCGAGTTCCGCACGGCGGCAACCGAGATGGATGGCGCGCACAGCGGGACGCGAGGCCAGGAGTCTCACCCAGCGCGCATCGAGATCCGCGGCCCGCGGCACGCACAGGACCACGTGGTCGGCCCAGTCGACGGCGGCCCGAGCGTCATCCATCTCGAATATTCGGTGCACGAATTCCGGAATTTCGGCGGGACGCGTGCGGTTAATGAGACCGAGCTCAAAACCACTCAGCATCGGCATGACCGCTCGGGCAAGCGCGCCATTGCCGACCACGAGGATGCGTGCGCCGGCTGCGGGACGCAGGAGTTTGCGCGTCAGCGTTCCATACGAGTGTCCGCCGATGTCCTGCAGAAATGCCGTGCGGATCGCGCGCGTATCGACGAACAATGCATCCATGATCGCCGCAAAGTCGCGGCTTGTGTCTGGGTTCGCCGCGCGCAGGAAGTCGCGCCAGCCTGCGCGCAACTGGCCGAAGACGTTGGTTTCGCCCGGAATCACGCTCAGCAGCCCCGTCGCGAGCTCGAGCAGGAACCGATAGGCGTCGCTGCCACGGAAGGCGGCTCCGGTTGAAACGGTGTCGGCTGAGTGGCGAAAGAGAATGTCGACCTCGCGTTGACAGGTGGTCAGGCGAAATGTCGAGCGAGTCGGCGTGGCCAATACCCATGTCCCTGGTCTTTCCGACGACTCGGGAATGGAACGGTGGAATACCAGTAACTGCTTGAGATCCACGTGGCCTCGCAGGGGCACCACTGGGTGACCTGGTTGCCACGTTAGCGGCGGGAATCCGCCGTTCAAAATAACCAATCTCTCGGTTCCCATGCCCGCCAGTTATCGGTGTTACCCGGTGGCGCTTCGAAAGCGACCGGGACATAACCGGCCCGCATCGTTCAAGAAGCAATGATTCGTTCTGGGCTTTTTTGTGCGTTGTTAGAGTCCGATCGCACCCGTGCTGGAGTCGACCAAGGTGTCGTCATGACGCAGAGCCTGAGCCCGGAAGTTGAACAGAAGTCTCAAGCCACCCGCCAGCTGCTCGCTAAGGCGGCGGCCGATTTCGGCAGTCTCACCTACGCCAGCAGCCTCGGTCTCGAGGCCATGGTGCTGACCGACATCATCTGGAAGCACGTCCCCGGCATCGAGATCTTCAGCGTCGACACCGGTCGGCTGCACGAGGAAACGTACTCGCTGCTCGATCGCGTGCAGCGACGATATGGCAAGCGCATCAAGCTCTACTACCCGGACGCCGGGCGCCTCGAGCAATACGTGGTGCAGAACGGCATCAACGGTTTTTACAACGGCCTCGACGAGCAGCTGACTTGCTGCTCAATCCGCAAGGTCGAGCCGTTCCGCCGCGCGATCTCGGGGCACAAGGCCTGGATCACGGGCGTGCGCCGCGAGCAGTCGGCGGCACGGGCGCAGAGCTCGGCGATCCAGTGGGACCAGGAAAACGGGCTCTACAAAGTGAGCCCGCTGCTCGACTGGACCGAGCAGGACATCTGGGAATACGTCCGCGCTCATAAGTTGCCCTACAACCCGCTGCATGATCGCCAGTTCCCGAGCATCGGTTGTGCGCCGTGCACGCGCGCTGTCGAGCCCGGCCAGGACAGCCGCGCAGGCCGGTGGTGGTGGGAGAATCCCGATTCACGCGAGTGCGGCCTGCATCCGCGAATCCGGATCGTCGCAGCGGCGGCGGCGCGCTGAGCCATGGATTTCCTGCCGATATTCCTCAACGTTCGTGATCGCGCGACGGTAGTCGTCGGCGGTGGTGCAGTCGCTGCACGCAAGGCCGAACTACTGGTACGCTCCGGCGCCCGGGTCACCGTGATCGCACCGGGCCTGGCGCCGGCCTTCGACGGATTGCTGGCAGCCGCGCGGATCGAGCATCGCGCCGAACGCTTCACACCAGATGCGCTCACGGGCGCTTGCGCTGTCATTGCTGCGACCGACCAACCGACGATCAACGCACACGTTTCCGAGGTCGCGCGCGCGCTCGGCATTCCGGTCAACGTCGTCGACGATCTCGAGCTGTCCACCTTCATCGTCCCCGCGATCGTCGACCGCGATCCCGTCATCGTTGCCGTCGGCACCAGCGGCAACGCACCGGTGCTGGCCCGCTTCGTGCGCGAGCGCATCGAAGCTCTCTTGCCCCCACAGCTCGGCAGGCTCGCGTCTCTGGCCGGGCGGTGGCGGCGGCGAGTGGCAAAGACGCTGCGCACGGTACTGGAGCGGCGTCGCTTCTGGGAGTGGGTGTTCTCAGGTCCCGTCGCCACGCACGCACTTGCCGGGCGCGAGGCGCAGGCCGAGTTCGAATTGCGGCGTGAGCTCAAGCGATCCAACACGGCGCAATCCAGCGGCGTGGGCGAGGTCTACATCGTGGGGGCCGGGCCGGGTGATCCGGATCTGCTCACACTGAAGGCGGCTCGACTGCTGCAGCAGGCCGATGTCGTGCTCTACGATCGGCTGATCTCGGACGCGGTTCTGGATCGTGCGCGGCGCGACGCCGAGCGCATCTACGTCGGCAAGGAAGCCGGCGATCATCACGTCACGCAAGAGCAGATCCAGAAGCTGATGGTCGAGCTGGCCTTGCAGGGAAAGCGTGTCTGCCGGTTGAAGGGCGGTGACCCGTTCGTGTTCGGACGCGGCGGCGAAGAGCTGCAGGCCCTTATCGAGCATCACATTCCCTTCACCGTCGTTCCGGGGATCACGGCGGCGCTCGGTGCCGCGGCGTACTCAGGAATTCCGCTGACTCATCGCGACCATGCCCAGTCTGTGACGTTTGTGACCGGGCACACGCGCGAGGGCGGTGAGGCGCCGGACTGGCGCGAGCTTGCCCGTCCGGGGCAGACGGTCGTCTTCTACATGGGACTTTCGCAACTGCAAAAGATCGTCGCGGAGCTCGCCGCCGCTGGCGCACCGCTGACGCTTCCGGCGGCAGTCATCGAGCGCGCCACACTTCCCGATCAGCGCGTGATCGCGGCGACTCTGGGCACGCTCGCCGCCGAGGTTGACGCCGCGCAGGTGCGCTCGCCGGCATTGCTGATCGTGGGTGAGGTCGTCGCGCTGCGCTCCGCACGCGGAGCTCGCGACGCCCGGCGAGATGCGTCCTCTCCAGGGGTCCTGCCGATGCGAGCACGCAAGGCATGACCATCCTGCACGGTTTCTCAGGCAGCGTCGGGAACACGCCGCTCATCCGGCTTGTGAGCTTCAGCAGGGAAACCGGCTGCGAAATTCTGGGCAAAGCCGAGTTCCTGAATCCCGGAGGATCGGTCAAGGACCGGGCCGCGCTCGCCATCATCAACGACGCGGAACAGCGTGGCGCACTCAAACCCGGTGGCACAGTCGTCGAAGGAACGGCAGGCAACACGGGTATCGGCCTCGCGCACGTGTGCAATGCACGCGGTTATCGCTGCGTCATCGTGATGCCAGACAACCAGTCGCCGGAGAAGTACCAGTTGATCGAGGCGCTCGGCGCCGAGGTGCGCTCGGTCAAGGCTGTGCCCTACAGCGATCCCAATCACTACCAGAAAGTCGCGGCGCGCACGGCTCAGGAGATCCCCAGCGCCGTCTGGGCCAATCAGTTCGACAACACGGCCAACGCACGCACTCACTTCGAAACCACCGGCCCCGAGATCTGGGCGCAGACCGAGGGCCGCATCGATGCTTTCGTCGCAGCGAGTGGGACTGGCGGCACGCTGGCCGGCGTGTCGCGGTTCCTGAAATCCAAGCTTCCGCAAGTTCGCGCGGTACTCGCGGATCCGCCGGGCAGCAGCCTGTACGAGTTCGTGCGTAGTGGTGTCCTCAAAGTCACCGGCACCGGTTCCATCACCGAAGGGATAGGCATCGGCCGCGTGACCGCGAACTTCGCCACTGCGCAAGTGGACGCGGCGGTACACGTCGAGGACGCGGAAACGGTGCAATTCGTCTACCGGCTGCTCCACGAGGAGGGGCTCCTTCTCGGCAGCACCAGCGGCATCAACGTGGCCGCTGCGGTGCGCGTCGCGCGCGAGCTCGGCCCCGGGCATCGCATTGTGACCGTGCTGTGCGACGGTGGCGCCAAGTACCTGTCGCGGCTGTTCAACCGATCGTGGCTCGAGCAGAAAGGGTTACTCCCCTCTGCCGCGCAAGTGCACCGGACGGCGGCCACTCACCTGAGGAGCGTTCTTGTCGCGTGACGCTCAAGTCGCCCTGATCGACGGCCCGGTGATCGACACCGACGTCGTCATCGTCGGCGCAGGCCCGGTTGGACTGTTCCAGGTGTTCGAGCTCGGCCTCCTCGGCCTCAAGGCGCACGTTGTCGATTCGCTGCCGGCCGCCGGCGGCCAATGCATCGAGCTGTATCCGGACAAGCCGATTTACGATATTCCCGCCGTACCCGTATGCACCGGTCGCGAGCTCATCGAACGCCTGCTCGAACAGGTCCGTCCGTTCGACGCCGGCTTTCATCTCGCTCAGGAAGTCACCGAAGTGCATCGCCGTGACGACGGGCGCTTCCATGTTGCCACCAGTCGCGGCAGCCATTTTCGCGCCGGGGCCATCGTGATCGCCGGCGGTGTCGGCTCGTTCCAGCCGCGCCGGCTCGCGGTGGAAGGTGCGGAACGCTTCGAGGGACGCTCGATTCACTATCGGGTGAAGGACGCCGCCGCGTTCGCTGGCGAGGATCTGTTGATCTTTGGCGGCGGCGATTCCGCGCTCGACTGGACGCTCGAACTCATCGAGCGCGCGCATTCAGTCGTCCTGGTGCATCGGCGTCCCGAGTTCCGCGCCGCGCCGGACACGGTGAGGCGCATGTTCGAGATGCGCGATGCGGGCCGGCTCGATTATCTCGAGGGACATGCACAGGAAATCATCGAAGCCAATGGCAGGCTCGCTGGTGCGACTGTGCGTGGCGGTGACGGCGTGACACGCCGCGTGAGCGCGAGCCAGTTGCTGGTGTTCTTCGGCCTGCATCCCAAGCTGGGGCCGATTGCGGAATGGGGGCTCGAGCTCAATCGTCGCAACATCCGCGTCGATGCCGAGAGGTTCGCAACCAGCACGCCGGGCGTTTTCGCGGTCGGCGACATCAACGATTATCCGGGCAAGAAGAAGCTCATCCTGAGCGGATTTCACGAGGCCGCACTCGCGGCCTTTGCGATTCAGGCCTATCTCGAGCCCGGCAAAAAGGTGCACCTGCAATACACGACGACCAGTCCGATCATGCATCGTCGGCTGGGTCTCACGCCGCAATCGACCGAAACCGACGAACCCCTGCGGCGCTCGGGTACGGCCTGAAACAGCCGTTGCGCTTGGCGTCGGGCGCCGACTTAGCGCGCCTCTTGTCCCGTGCTACCTTAAGCCGCTGTCAACTTTCGGGAGTCCGTCATGGAACAGCCCAACAGTTCCGTCGCTGCATCCTCGATCAGCAAGGAGGAGCGCAACTGGGCGATGCTCGCGCACCTGAGCGCGTTGCTGGTTTACCCCACCTTGATCGGCGGCATCGTCGGACCGCTGGTCATCTGGCTCATCCGCAAGGACGACATGAGTTTCGCCGCGGATCAAGCCAAGGAGACCCTCAATTTCCAGATCACCGTGTACCTCATCGGTTTGGTATGCGCCGTTCTGTTCCTGATCCTCGTTGGTTTCGTACTGATGGGACTGCTGGTGATCGCCCACATAGTTCTCACCATCGTCGCGGCGGTCAAGGCGAGCGAGGGCGTAGCCTACCGGTATCCGTTTAATCTGCGCCTGATTTCGTGATCGATCGCTCCTCTGACGGATGTACGTTCCAGCGCACTTCAACGCGACGGATCTCAGCCGGCTCGACTGGCTCGCGACGCACTCGAGAGCATCGTCTCGAAGCTGGCGGAACGATACGAAGGCGACGGGCCCGGCGCCTGGCGCCTCGCCGAGTCTGACCCGGACAACCGCGCGGTGCTGCGGGGCATCGTCGGCTTCGAGCTGGTTGCCGATGTCGTGCAGCTCAAGTTCAAGCTCAACCAGAATCACCCGGCCGGTAATGTGGAAGGGGCGATCCGCGGGCTAGGTGCCGTGGATTCCGAGGACGCTCGGCACACCGCAGCGCTGATGGACAGCGCCGCGACGCGCTAAAACCGTACCCTACGAATGGCGATTCGAAATGACGTCGAGGCGCAGGTTGTAGAGCGCGACGAAGAGCGGAAACAGATTGGAGAGAATGCCAACAGAGTCGTTCTTCCCGAAGACGAAGTAAGCGAGCAGCAACACGCTCCCCAGGCCACTCATGTACCAGAAGGCGCGCGGCATGACCGGGCGTCCACGCACACGCGAGGCATAGAGCTGCACGAACCAGCGGCCGGTGAACAGCGCCACGCCGAGGTACCCCACGAGTTTCCACGGTGTGATCACCAAGCCAAAGAAATTGATCAGCACGGTATCCATGGCAGTCCCCGCAATTCATCAACCGGTGCGGGCTTATAGCGGACCCCTGTCCGAGCGGCAACCGCGCGACAGGCGCTTTCTTGACGCCCCGCGGGGTCGCGGCGATACTGCGGTGCCATGAATACGCGCACCGCAACAGGCCCCGCAGAGATCCGCTGGTGGTGGCGTCGCTCGTAAACGGAGTGGGCGCCCGCGCGTAACGAATTCAAGTTCACACACAAAACCCATCTCCGTGCGTCACCGGGGATGGGTTTTTTGTTGCCCGCTCCCCGGGGACGGCCGGATACGAGGAGCACATGCAATCGCCGTTCGACATTGCCGCGGATCTGGATACGCCGGTCTCGGCATATCTCAAGCTCCGGCCGTTCGCGCCGCGCTTTCTGCTCGAGAGCGTCGAAGGCGGTGAACGGCTCGCGCGCTATTCCTTCATCGGCTTCGGGGACGTGTTTGAAGTCCGGCTCGATGACAAGGGATTGACAGCCGGCGGCCGCCACACTCCCCGTCCCGCAAACCGTGAAGAGCTTCTCGCGGGCCTGCGTAGCGCGCTGGCGCATGTTCCTCAGCCACGGCCGGAGCTGCCGGCAGTTCCACTCGCCGGTGGCCTCGTGGGAGCGGCAGGCTACGATCTCGTGCGTTTTTTCGAGCGGCTGAGAACGCACAAACCGCCGACGCCGGACGGCACCGACAGCGCACACGAATTGCCAGATGCGCATTTCGTCGCGCCCCGATCGCTGCTGGTATTCGATCACCTCACGCGTGGCGTGGCGCTGTTGCACGACGGCGCAGAGAGCGAGCGCCAGAGCCTGCGCCGCGAAGTGATGCGCGCGCTGCGCGGCGCCGTCCCGGAACAACGCAATCATGCGGCGTTTGCCGTGCCGCAGCCGAGCCTGAGCGAAGCAGAATTCATCGAACGAGTCCGTCGCACCCAGGGCTACATTGCGGCGGGCGACGTCTATCAGCTGGTGCTTTCGGTCCGTTTCGCGGGGCGCCATTCGCTCTCACCTTTCGAAGTCTACCGGGCGCTCAGACTCATCAATCCGTCCCCCTACATGTACTTCTGTGAGCTCGGGCCGGTCACCGTCGTCGGTTCTTCACCCGAAGCATTGGTACGCCTCACTGGCCGGCAGGCATCACTGCGGCCGATCGCCGGCACGCGGCCACGCGGCATCGACCCTGATCAGGATGCGCAGCACGAGCGGGAACTGCGTGCCGACGCCAAGGAAAACGCCGAGCACGTGATGCTGGTCGATCTTGCGCGCAACGATCTTGGCCGCGTGGCGCGAGCAGGCTCTATTCAAGTCGATCCGTATCGCGCCGTTGAACGGTACAGCCACGTCATGCACCTGGTGAGCGGTGTCAATGGCACGCTCGCGCCCGGTTGCGACGCGTTCGATCTGTTTGCCGCCGCGTTTCCGGCCGGCACGCTGGTGGGCGCACCGAAAGTGCGCGCCATGGAGATCATCGACGAGCTCGAACCGGTACGCCGTGGACTGTACGGCGGCACCGTCGGCTATTTCGGCGCGCGCGGCGACATGGACCAGGCGATCACCATTCGCACTCTGGTCTTCAACGGCGACAGCTATAGCTACCAGGCGGGTGCCGGCATCGTTGCCGACAGCTCGCCGCGGACCGAGCATGCCGAAGTGCTGGCGAAGAGCGCGGCGCTCAAGCGGGCGCTCGAGATCGCGAGGGAGGGCCTGTGAAACCCCGGCTGCTCGTGATCGACAACTACGATTCCTTCACCTACAACCTGGTGCAGGCCTTCCTGGTCCTCGATGCGGAAGTGCTCGTGCAGCGTAACGACGCAATCACAGTGGCGAGTGCGCGTGCGCTCGAACCGACGCACCTGGTGATCTCACCGGGTCCCGGTACGCCGCAGGACGCGGGCATCTCGATGCTCATGATCGAGGCATTCGCGGGGCGGATCCCGGTGTTGGGCGTGTGTCTCGGGCACCAGGCGGTCGTCGCGGTGTTTGGTGGGGCGATCGTGCGCGCTCAACGCCTCATGCACGGCAAGACTTCACCCGTGACTCACGATGGACGCACGGTCTTTTCCGGTGTGAGCCAGGGATTCGAAGCCGGCCGCTACCACTCGCTCATCGCCCAGCCCGATTCGCTGCCGTCCGTACTCGAAGTCTCCGCGCAGACGGCGGAAGGCGAAATCATGGGCGTGCGGCACCGCTCGCTGGCCGTCGAAGGTGTGCAGTTTCACCCCGAGAGTATTCTTACGCCTGAGGGCCCGAGGATCATGGAAAACTTCCTGCGCCTCACGTCCGGCGGCGTCACGGAGCCAAGGCATGGCACAGCCACTGCGCGCCACGCTTGAACAGCTCCTGGAGCGACGACACCTTACCGAAGCGCAAGCCGGTGAGCTGCTGGTGGCATTGACCGACCCGGAAGTCGCGCCGGCAATGGCTGGAGCATTGCTCGCGGCGCTCCGCAGCAAGGGGGTGACCGCCGATGAAGTCCGCGGATTGGCAGGGGCCATGCGCCGGCTGGCGCGCCGCCCGCGGATCTCGCCCGGGCCGGCGATCGTCGACGTCGTGGGAACGGGTGGTGATGCATCCGGAAGCTTCAATCTGTCCACCGGCACCGCATTGCTCGCGGCGGCCTGTGGATTGCGCGTGGTCAAGCATGGCAACCGCGCCGTTTCGAGCCGCTCCGGCAGCGCCGATCTGCTCGAAGCGCTGGGCATGAGAATCCCGCTGGATGAATCGGCGGCAGGTCAGTGCCTGGACGCCACTGGGTTCACGTTCCTGTTCGCCCCGCATTACCATCCGGCGCTCAAGGCGCTGGCACCGATCCGCAGCGCGCTCGGTGTGCGCACGGTGTTCAACATGCTGGGACCGCTTGCCAATCCGGCGGAGCCGCCGTTTCACCTTATAGGCGCATTCAGCCTGGAAGCGGCCGAGTTGATCGCGCAGACTCTCTCGGGAATGGCGATCGAACGCGCTTTCGTCGTGCACGGAGAACCCGGTTGGGATGAACCGACGCCGGTGGGTCCGTTTGCGCTTTTCGACGTGCGACCGGGCAGCGTGGCGCAGCAAGTCCGCGAGGCCGCTCACTACGGGCTCAAGTCCTGCAGCTCGGCCGATCTCGCCGGTGGCGACGTCAGCCACAATGCTGCGGCATTGCGAGCGGTGTTCGAGGGCCGCGATCGTGGGGCGCATCGAGATGCTCTGCTCATCGGCGCGGCATTGACTCTCGAGCTCACCGGACGGGAGAACGACCCGCGCCGGGCGGTGGATCACGCCGCGGCGGTCATAGACTCCGGGCAGGCGCGCGACCTGCTCGATCGGCTTGCGCGCTTTGGAGCAGCAGCACCATGAGCGGATTCCTCAAGGAAATGGCGCAGTCGAGTCTCGAACGGCTCAGCAAGGCGCGCGCCGTCGAGTCCGAGAAGGAGTTGTGGCAGCGAGCTGCGGACGCGCCACCGGCACCGCCTCTGGAGCTCAGCGTGGGCGGCTTCGACGTGATCGCGGAGCTCAAGCTGCGCTCACCGGTCTCCGGCATACTTCGCCCGGGCACTGAGGACCTGGTTGCGCGTGTCAGCGCATATGCGAAAGGCGGCGCGGCCGCCGTGTCGGTGCTGACCGAGCCGTATCGATTCGATGGCTCCATGGCGCATCTCGCACGCGCCTCCGCAACGCTCGCACCTCTGCGCATCCCGACACTGCGCAAGGATTTTCTCATCGAGCCGTACCAGGTCATGGAAGCCCGTGCGCTCGGGGCCGGCGGAGCTCTCGTCATCCTCCGCATGCTCGATCACGGCCGCATCACCGAGCTGCTCGATTGCGCCGCGATGCTGCACATGTTCGTGTTGATGGAAGCCTTCGATGAGGAGGATCTGGCGAGCGCGCGGCAGCTCGTGACCGAGCGCACCGGGCGCGTCGAAACGCTGCTGGTCGGCGTCAACAGCCGCGATCTCGACACACTCCAGGTCGTTGCCGACCGGTTCGAGACGCTCGCCGACAAGTTGCCGGCCGCAGCGCCACGAGTGGCGGAGAGCGGGGTGGCGACTCCGGAGGATGCCGGGCGGCTGGCGCGGGCGGGTTACCAGGTGGTGCTGGTCGGCAGTGCCCTGATGGCGGACGATCATCCCGAAGCACTCGTCAGCCGCATGGTGCACGCGGGACGCGCTGCGCGCGTTCCATCGACGTGATTTCTGTCCGCCAACCGTCAACTGTCAACTCTTCATCGTGTTCATCAAGATCTGCGGCATGACGAGTGAATCGGCAATCGTTGCGGCCGTCGAATGTGGTGTCGATGCGATCGGCTTCGTGTTTGCGCAGAGCCCGCGGCAGCTGACGCCGCAGCAGGCTGCGATGTTGAGCGCGGCGGCGCCACCCGAGCTGGTGCGCGTGGCCGTAACGCACCATCCGGATCAGGAGCTCGTGGATGAGATCTGCCGCTGGCTCGACCCCGATTGGCTGCAAACCGACTTCGAGGACCTGGCGGATCTGGATATCCCGACGGATATGCAAACGTTGCCGGTGCTGCGCGCGGGTGGATTGACGCCGGCTGAGATTCCGCCGCGGCTGCTGTTCGAAGGACCGGTGAGCGGTCGCGGCGTCGTGAGCGACTGGAGCGGTGCTGAGAACCTGTCGAGGAATGCGGAGTTGATTCTCGCCGGTGGCTTGAACGCGACCAATATTCGCGCAGCGATCACGCGGGTGCGTCCGTTCGGCGTCGACGTGAGCAGCGGGGTGGAGAGTGCGCCCGGAGTGAAGGATGCACGGCGCATGGCCGAGTTCGTGACCGCCGTGCGCGGGATGGAGGCTGGCACATCATGACTGCAGCGGGTTCGATTCGCGACCAGGTGTCGCTCGACGAGGTCGTGCGAGGCGTTTTTCCCGACGCACGCGGACGATTCGGACCGTTCGGCGGCCGTTACGTCCCCGAAACGCTCATGCCCGCGCTGGCGCGGCTCGAAGAAGGCGTGCGGCGTCATCTGTATGCGCCCGACTTCCAGGCCGAGTTCAAACGCGAACTGCACGGCTGGGCCGGGAGACCGACCGCATTGACGCCGGCGCCGACACTGAGCCGGCGTTGGGGCGCCGAGGTCTGGCTCAAGCGTGAAGATCTCGCTCACACCGGGGCGCACAAGATCAACAACGCGATCGGCCAGGCGTTGCTCGCGCGGCGGCTCGGAGCAAAGCGCATCGTCGCGGAGACGGGTGCCGGTCAGCATGGCGTTGCAAGCGCCGCGGCATGCGCGCGACTCGCGCTGCCGTGCACTGTGTACATGGGCGCGATCGACATGGAGCGGCAGGCGCCGAATGTCGGACGCATGAAGCTGCTCGGTGCGACGGTCATCCCGGTGACGAGTGGCGATAGAACGCTGCGGGCTGCGATCGATGAAGCATTGCGCGACTGGGTCTCGGATCCGACCGGCACCTACTACCTGCTGGGCTCCGCAGTCGGTCCGCATCCCTATCCATTGCTGGTGCGCGAGCTGCAATCGGTCATCGGCCGTGAAGCGCGCGCACAGATCCTCGATCTGGCGGGGTCGCTGCCGCACGTCGTCGTGGCCTGTGTCGGCGGAGGTTCGAACTCGATCGGCATGTTCCATCCCTTCATCGGCGATCGCTCGGTGGAGCTGCTCGGAGTGGAAGCGGGCGGTCGCGGTTCAGGGCTCGGGGACAACGCGGCAACGCTCTCATTCGGGCGTCCGGGTGTCCTGCACGGCAGCTATTCGCTGCTGCTCCAGGACGCAAGCGGCCAGATCCAGGAGACGCACTCGGTATCGGCCGGTCTCGATTATCCCGGAGTCGGACCCGAGCACAGCCTGTGGAAGAGCGTGGGCCGGGTGCACTATGTGCACGCCTCGGATCATGAAGCGCTCGCTGCCGTGTCCGAGTGCTGTGCCAGCGAAGGGATCCTGCCCGCGCTGGAGAGCGCGCATGCGCTCGTGGGCGCACGCCGCTGGGCCGAGACTAATCCGGGCAAGCGGATCGTCATCTGTCTGTCCGGGCGCGGTGACAAGGATATGCCGACCTTGCAGCAGACCTTGCTCAAGGAACGTGCGTAGTGCGATCAGGTGGTGCCGTCATTTCGGCCGCGATTCGCGCTGCGGCAAAACGTCACGAGCCGGCGATCGTCGCATTCCTGACGGCGGGATTTCCGTCGCGAGAGAAATTTCCGGCGCACCTCGCCGCAGTGGCCTCGGTCGCTGACGTCGTGGAGATCGGCGTGCCGTTCACCGATCCGATGGCGGACGGCATGACGATCCAGCGGGCAAGTCATGCGGCCTTGCAGTCGGGCGTGACGCTGGCATGGATTCTTTCCGAGCTCGGCGCGCTGGAATCACGTCCCCAAGCGCCCCTTCTTTTGATGAGCTATCTCAATCCGCTACTCGCATTTGGGCTGGTCAACCTGCCCGCGGCCGCCGAGCGCGCGGGCGTCTGCGGATTCATCGTGCCGGATCTGCCTTATGAGGAAAGTGGCGAGTTGCGGGCAGCCCTGGGGGAGAACGGTCCGGCCCTGGTGCAGATGGTGACACCGGTGACACCACCCGATCGACTGCGGAGATTGTGCGCGGCCAGCGAAGGGTTCGTGTACGCGGTAACGATGACCGGAACTACGGGAAAGACCGTCGCCGTGCCACACGACGTCATCGAGTATCTCGAGCGCGTGCGCCAAGTCGCATCGATCCCGGTGTGCGCGGGGTTCGGCATCCGCAACCGCGAGCAAGTCGAATGGCTGCGCAATCACGTTGACGGGGTGATCGTCGGCTCCGCACTGGTCGAGGTGCTCGAACGCGGCGAGGATGCGGTGCGGTTTCTGCGAGCGCTGCGAAGTCAACCGGCTTGATCATGCTGCGTCCGATCGCCGTCAGCACCCTGATGTTCGCGTTCGCCGGATGCCAGAGCGGCGGCACGTCCCCACGTCACGATGCGGTCACGGCGGGCAT
>DATBVX010000274.1:0-8308 GCA_036515135.1 Steroidobacteraceae bacterium | reverse complement strand
GTATTGCAGCGGCCCGCCATGGCGCCGCCGATGTCACGTGCGTGGAATCCTCTCCACACGCGGTCGAGTGGCTGGCTCGCAATGCGGCGCTCAACGAAGTGAAGCTCGAGACGCTCAAGGGCGACGCCTTCGACGTGCTCGAGTCGCTGCATGCCGAACCGCGCCGCTTCGACGTCGTCGTCCTCGATCCACCCGCGTTCGTCAAACGGCGCAAGGACCTGCCGAAGGGACAGGCGGCTTACCGGCGACTCAATCAGCTGGGACTGCAAGTGCTCGACCGCGACGGCGTGCTGGTGTCCTGTTCCTGCTCGTATCACCTGAGCGGCGACGATCTGCTGGCCGCAATCCAGAAGGCCGCGCGGCACGTAGATCGGTTCGTACAAGTGCTCGAATCGGGCGGCCAGGCGCCCGATCATCCGGTCCATCCGGCGATTCCCGAAACCCGTTATCTCAAGGCATTCTTTTGCAGGGCGGTGCAGGACTCATGATCGACTATCCGAGCTTCGATCCCGTTGCCTTCTCGCTGGGACCGATCCGCATCCACTGGTACGGAATCACGTATCTGGTGGGATTCATCGCGGCCTGGTGGCTTGCCCGTATTCGTGCACGGCGTCCCGGTTCGACCTGGAAGCCCAACGACGTCGATGACCTGGTTTTCTTCGCCGCCCTGGGCGTCATCCTCGGCGGGCGATTGGGCTGGGTGCTGGTCTACGGCCGCGACGTACTCGCAACGAATGCGTTCGCGCTCTTGAAGGTCTGGCAGGGCGGCATGTCGTTCCACGGCGGGCTCGCAGGCGTGATGATCGCGATCGCGATTTTCGCGCGGATGCGCAAGCGCTCGATCGCGGACGTCTACGACTTCACCGCGCCGTTACCGGCGCTCGGCCTGTTCGCGGGGCGCATCGGCAACTTCATTAACGGCGAATTATGGGGCAAGCCCACGGACGTGCCGTGGGGATTCCGCGTCAACGGCGAGGTGCTGCACGCGTCACAGCTCTACGAGGCCGCGCTCGAGGGACTGGTACTGTTTGCGATCATTTGGCTCTACACGGCCAAGCCGCGGCCGCGGCTGGCACCGTCAGGGCTGTTTCTCGTCGGCTACTCCGTGTTTCGCTTCCTGATCGAGTTCGTGCGCGTACCCGATGAAAACATGGGCTATCTCGCGTGGGGATGGTTGACGACCGGGCAAGTGCTGTCGATTCCGATGTTCCTTGCGGGCGCGGCGATGCTTGGCTTTGCGTACCGGTCCGCCAAGCCATCCGGCAACTACGCATGATGCGCTGGCGCCAGAAACCTAAGGAATGAAGGCTTACCTCGATTTCATGCGGCACGTCCGCGATCACGGCGTGCGCAAGATGGATCGCACCAGCACGGGCACGCTGAGCGTGTTCGGGTACCAGATGCGCTTCGATCTGGCCCTGGGCTTTCCTCTGGTCACCACCAAGAAAGTCCACACGCGCTCGATCGTCCACGAGCTGCTCTGGTTTCTGCGTGGTGAGACTAACGTCGCACACCTGCGCGAGCACGGCGTGACCATCTGGGACGAATGGGCGGACGCGAATGGCGAGCTCGGGCCCGTGTACGGCAAGCAGTGGCGCGACTGGGTGGCGCCGGACGGCCGCCACATCGACCAGATGGTCAGGGTCGTGGAGCAATTGCGCAGCAACCCGGACTCGCGCCGCATCATCGTCAGTGCGTGGAATGTGGGCGAGCTCGAAAAGATGGCGCTGGCGCCATGCCACGCGTTCTTCCAGTTCTACGTCGCGAACGGCAGGTTGTCCTGCCAGCTCTATCAGCGCAGCGCCGACATCTTTCTCGGCGTGCCCTTCAACATCGCGGGCTATGCGCTGCTCACGCACATGCTCGCGCAGCAGGCCGATCTCGTGCCCGGCGACCTCGTGTGGACAGGTGGGGATTGTCACTTGTACTTGAATCATCACGAGCAGGTCGACCTGCAGCTTGAGCGCACTCCATTCCCGCTGCCGGAGCTCAAGATCCATCGCCGCGCACCGACGTTGTTCGACTACGCCTTCGAGGACTTCGAGATCGTGAACTATCAACACCATCCGGCCATCAAGGCCCCAGTCGCGGTGTAGCCATGCGGCTCGCGAACGGCAAGCGAATGCCGCTGGTGGAAGTGCGACGCTCGCCGATTCACGGCACCGGCGTGTTCTCGCGGCGAGACGTTGCTCTTGGCACGCGCATCATCGAGTACACCGGTGAGCGCGTTTCGCACGCGGAGGCCGACCGGCGATACGAGGGCCGGGACATCAACGACAACCACACGTTTCTGTTCATCGTCGACAACCGCGTGGTCATCGATGCCGCTATCGGCGGCAACGCGGCGCGTTTCATCAACCACTCCTGCGAGCCCAACTGCGAGACGGTGATCGAGGACCGGCGCGTGTTCATCTACGCGCTACGCGCGATCGAGCCGGGCGAAGAGCTGACGTACGACTACCTCATTCAGCGCGAGGACAATGATCCGCCGGACATCGAGCGGATCTTTCGCTGCTCGTGCGGCGCGCCGACCTGTCGCGGCACGATTCTGGCGCCACCCCAGATGGCGCGGCGGCGCCGGTCCGACGAAGATCGCGAGCGCGGCGACGCGGCGCATCCGGAGTGATGCGCATTGCCTGATCTGCCGGCCGGAAATCGTCTGGAGAGAATCGCCGCGGAGATCGCAGCGCGGGGCTTTGCGTGCTGCGATCACTTTGTGACACCGGAGCTCATCACCGCGCTCGTGGACGAGTCACGGGCGTTGCTGGCCCGGGGTAAGTTCCAGGCGGCTGCCGTCGGCTCCGGGCGGCGTCGTAGCGTGCGACCCGAGATCCGCGGCGATCAGACCCTATGGATCAACGAACCGTACGCTCCCGCCGTCCAGATCCTCATGCGGCAGCTCGAGACGCTCCGGCTCGAGTTGAATCGCACGCTGACGCTGGGTCTCTTTGAACTCGAGTTGCACTTCGCCCGCTATCCGCCTGGCGGCTCGTACGAGCGGCATTTCGATCAGTTGGGCGATGACGCTGCACGCACGCTGTCGCTCGTGCTGTATCTCAACGCCGGCTGGCGCGAGGCGGAGGGAGGCGCCTTGCGGCTCTATCTGGCGCAGCGATCGGACTCGCCGTCTGTGGACTTTCTCCCCGAAGCCGGACGGCTCGTGGTCTTTCTCAGCGCGCAGTTTGCGCACGAGGTGTTGCCGGCGACGCGTGAGCGACTGAGCGTGACTGGCTGGTTCCGCAGACGTGACGGTACCGGGTTTGCCTTATTGGCCATTTGAGCGGTTCAGTGCGGCCGAGCAAATGGCCAATAAGGCAAACCCGGTACCGTTTCTTAGGGCACCTGCATGCGGAAACGGACCGCGAAGCTCGGATTTCCGGCCACGGTTGCGCCGTTCATCATCCCGGTCGGCGCCACGCGAAAGCCCGTGACGTTCGCGTCGAAGCCGTTGGCATCCGGCACTGGCGTGTAGTTGAAGGGTGCACCGCCGCCCGGCTGGTTCGAGTAGCCGACGTTGACGGCGTAGATGTAACTCAACCCGCTGGAGGGCGTGCCGTCGACGAACACGATGGGGTCGCCGCTCGCCGTCGAAACGTACATCTGGGAGCTCGCCGGCACCGGGTCGGTGATTACGAGCGTACTGGCATCGACGAATCCCGGGCCCGTATTGGTGATCGTGATCGAGTATTCCGTGACGCTGCCGGGAATGCGCTTTGGATTCGTGGTGTTATTGAGCGGATCCGAGATCACCTGCGAGGCCTTCGAGACCACGAGGGTCGGGAAGATCGGGATCACCGTGGTTGGATCGTTGACCGTGTTGTTCGTGGCATCGAGATCGTAGCTGGCGCTCGACACCGTCGCCGTGTTGATGGCGGTGGGCGGCGCTGTCGGCCCGACGGCAACCGTGAGTGTCACATCCGGGAGCGATGCACCGGGTGCGAGCGGCGGCGCGTGCGTGCACGTGACCACCTGTCCGGCAGCGCTGCAACTCCAGCCTGCGCCCACCCCGGACACGAACGTAAAGCCGGTCGGCAGCGTGTCCGTGATCGTGACCGTGTTGGCCTCCGGGTCGAGCGCGACACCGGCGGCATTGCTGACGCGCAACGTGTAGGTTCCGTTGCCACCCATGTTGAAGTTGCCGACGTGTGTCTTCGTAATGCTGAGATCGACCACGCGCTCGGTGGTCACGCTCACGACCTGCGCGGTGAGCAGCACCAGGTCGCCGCCGGCGGAAAAGACGGTGGTCGCATTCGTCTGACCCGTCGTCAGGAACGGGTTCACCGTGAACGTGTCGACGTCCACGCCATAGCTCGTGCTCACGCCGATCGAGTTCACCGTACCGTCGTAGGGCTGCAACAGGGGATCGCTGCCGGCCACGTTGATGCCGTCATCGAGAGTGTTGCCGTTGAAAGTCAGCTGCTCGCTGAATCCATTGAGCGGCGTCGAGTTCTGCGGATCGCCTTCCCAGGCCACGATCGCCATGCGACCGTCGATCGGCGCCGTCGGCACCCGGAACCCGTCCGGTGTCAACGTCAGCGAGCTGCCGCGAAAGAACTGCAAGCCATCGAAGACGTTGATCGCGCGCAGGTTTTCAGCCGCGTCCTGATAGATGACGACCAGCCCCCAGCCGGCAACCACGGCGCTGCTTCCGCAGTGAGGCGCGCCGGTGTTGACCGTCAGACCGCCAAAGGTGACGTTGCCGTTACCCGCGACGAGCGCGGTGACATCCGCGAACCCGCCGAAGTACGGGAAGTTCGTCCCGCCGTTGACGAACGTCGTCGTGAATGTGCGGCTCGCGGCAATGGCGTTGCCATTCAAGGTGACGTTGGCGTCGACCGCGGCGCCGGATCCGCCCCAATAAAGATAGGCTGCCAGAATCGTCGAGCCGGCGGGCACTCCGGCGACCGCAGCGGTGTTGTTGGCACCGACCAGACAGGCATCGCCGGTATTGGGCTGAGTGCGCAGCGATCCGCCGGTCGAAACGAAATTGACTGTGCCGACGAAGCGCGAGAAGCGCGTGATCGGCGCGGCCTGCGCAAAGACCTGCGCCGAGCCGAGGAGCAGCCCCACGAGGGTGAGCCACTTTAGTGTTCGCCTCATTCCGTCACTCGAGGTTAACCTTGCCATTGTCGATGGGCCGACACCCGCGCCCTGCAGCAGGAGTGAGTGACAGCGGCCAGCGCACTCTAAGAGCCTTGAGGGATTCCCCGGCAGTGAGCTGTTCACAACGCCCTTATGTCAACCGTGACCGAACGCACAATCCACCCACCAGCGGCGCCCCTCGTGACGTTGGTCGCGGCGATCGCCGAGAACGGCGTGATCGGCAACGGCAACCGGCTGCCCTGGCACCTGCCAGCGGATTTGAAGCGCTTCAAGGCGCTCACGATGGGCAAGCCGATGCTGATGGGCCGCAAGACGTTCGAAGCGATCGGCAAGCCGCTACCCGGGCGGCGCAACCTGGTGCTTTCGCGCTCGAGCGGATTCCGCCCACAGGGTGTCGAGATCGTCGGCGGCATCGATGAAGCGCTTGCTGCGACGGCCGATGCGCCCGAGCTGATGGTCATCGGCGGCGCGGAGGTCTATCGGCAGTTTCTTCCGCACGCGCGGCGCATGCACCTGACGCGTGTGCACGCACCCATCGCCGGTGACACACGCTTCCCCAATTGCGACTGGAGTGAATGGCGCAAGGTCGATCGCAGTACGCATCCGATCGACGAGAAGCACGCCTATGCGATGACGTTTCTCACGCTCGAGCGGATCGACAAGGCCAACGGCGCCCGATGATCATGGCACGCGTTCTTGCCGCGGCAGCGATGCTGTCTGTTGTCGGTGCATGTGGCAGCGGCCACGACGACTCGGCGGACAAGCGTGCGGCGACTGCGTCCGGGCCATTGTACTTCTCCAACTGGGAGGGCGAGATCGGTCCGAACACGCTCGCAGAATTCCAGCGCCGTACCGGTATCCCCGTCGTCGTCGAGCTGATCGCCGACAACGTCTCGTTGCAGACGAAGCTTCTGACGGGCCATTCCGGCAGCGACGTCGTGGTGCCGGGGTCAAATTTCCTGCAGCCGCTGATCACAGCCGGCGCGCTGCAAAAACTCGACAAGTCCAGGTTACCCAACTGGCGCCACCTCGATCCCGTCATCCTTCGCGCAATCGAAAGTATCGATCCGGGCAACCAGTACGGCGTCCCATACGTGTGGGGCACACAGGCCTTTGCATTCAACGTGCAAGCCGTCACGCGCGCGCTCGGCCGCGAACCGGAGCCGAGCTGGCGATTGCTCTTTGATCCGGAGATCGCGAGCCGCCTGTCAACCTGCGGAATCGCGTGGCAGGACAGCGCCGGTTCGATCATGGTCGATCTCGCGCTGCTCGCAATCGGCCGCGACCCGGGCCGTGAGAGCGAGGAGGATCTTCTCGCCGCCGAGGCTGCGCTGATGCGCGTACGGCCCTATGTGCGCTACATCGACAGCAGCGATAGATTCCGCTCCGACCTGGCAGGCGGCGAAATCTGTATATCGACCGGCGCCAGTGGCGAGCTTCTCCAAGCCCGCGACGTTGCGATCCAGAACGGGACGGGCGTCGACGTACGCTATGTCCAGCCTCAGGAAGGTGCGCTGATGTGGATCGACCTCCTGGTGATTCCCAGCAATGCACCGCACGTCGATGCGGCGCACCGCTTCGTCGATTTCCTGCTGGAACCGGCGATCATCGCCGAAGTGACCAACACGTCGAAGTACGCAAACGCCAATCGCGACGCGGACGCATTCGTCGATCCGGCTGTGCATAGCGACCCGGGCGTCTACCCGCCGCCGGAGGTGATATCGCGGCTGCATCTCGTTCCTGCTGAGTCGCAGCACTATTCACGCCTGCGCTCGCGGATGTGGACGCGGGTGCTTTCCGGGCAATCAGAGGACCGCTGATCGGACCGAAGCTCGCAGCGACTCACCGCCGCGCTGAAAACACTATCCGATACCCGAGCGGGTCCTCGCTACGTGCGGCCCTCATCGGTCGACGGGGTCGATTCCTCGTGCGCGGCAATCCGCATGGCGCCAGCCGCTGACATCGCGAGCCGATCGAGCGGACTGCGTACCGCACTGGCACCCTTCCGCATCACGTGCGTGTAGATCTGCGTCGTGGCGACGTCCTTGTGCCCGAGCAACTCCTGCACGGTGCGAATGTCATAGCCGCTCTCGAGCAGATGTGTCGCGAAGCTGTGGCGGAAGCTGTGCGGTGAGGCCGGCTTCGTCAGACCTGCCTGACGTACAGCCTCGCGTACCCGGCGTTGTACGGAGTCCTCCAGCAGATGATGACGGCGCCATACTCCAGAGCGCGGATCACGGGAGGGCTTCGGCGCGGGGAAAATGTACTGCCAACCCCAGTCCAGATGTGCACGTGGATACTTGCGCGCCAGCGCATACGGCAGCTCGACGCCGGCATAGCCGCGCTGGACGGCCAGGTCATGTTGCTGGCGCGACCGCTGCAACTGCGCTCTCAGTGGTTGCACCAGTAACTCCGGCAGCACCGATACGCGGTCTTTCGCGCCCTTGGAGTCGCGGATCAGCAGCTGGTGATACTCGAGGTCGACGTCCTTGACGCGCAGCCGCAGCGCCTCCGCCACCCGAAGCCCGCTGCCGTAGAGCAGACTCACGACGAGCCAGTGAACGCCATCAAGGCGCGCGAGCACGGCTGTCACTTCTGCCGGCGTCAACACCACGGGCAGTCGCTGCGGCTTCTTGGCGCGCACGACCTTATCGAGCCATGGCAAGTCCGACTTCAGGACGTGCTTGTACAGAAACAGCAACGCCGCGAGCGCCTGACTTTGTGTTGATGCGGCCACGCGCCGCTCGGTGGCCAAATGGCTCAAGAAAGCTTCGACTTCCGGCCCACCCATCCCTGCTGGGTGGCGCCGGCCATGGAAGTGGATGAAGCGGCGGATCCAGTCGACATATTGCTGCTCGGTTCGATAGCTGTAGTGCCGCATCCGCAGCTGTTCACGAACCTGGTCGAGCAGGCGAGGGGCGGGGCTCATGCGGCATTCCTTTGCGTGAAATTGACGGCCTAAAATTCCTATGCTCTAGTCAATACAAGTGATTGCAGCTCCACAAGCGGTTTATCCAGCCAAAATGCGCCAAAACATTAACCGCATTTCGGCGGCCTACTTTTAGTTAGAGCGAGGCACGCACGAGTTGACGTGCCGTAGTGCTGTATATACAGTCTGCCTATGCGTTGCACCTGGGATGAACGGAAACGGAAGTCCAATCTCAGGCGCCATGGTTTGGACTTCGTCGATGCTCCGCGCGTGTTT
>DATBVX010000273.1:0-6909 GCA_036515135.1 Steroidobacteraceae bacterium | reverse complement strand
TTCGGCATTGGTGTCATCACGATCGTCTTCAACAACAACGCGTTCGGAAACGTGCGCCGCGACCAGCAGACGCTCTTCGACGGCCGCCTCGTCGGCGCCGACCTGATCAATCCAGACTTCATGAAGCTCGCAGAGGCTTTCAGTGTTGCGCGATTTCGCGCCTCCACACCCGCGCAACTTCGTACGGCACTGGAGCAGGCGATGACGGCAACGGGGCCGAGCCTGATCGAGGTCCCGGTTGAGCGCGGATCGGAGGTATCGCCGTGGAAGTTCCTGCAACCGGCACCGCCGTAGCCCGGCGTCGAAAATGCTCGAGAAGATGCTGATATCCTTCAGATAAGTAACAGAATTCATTGCGCTTTTCCAGGGTTACGCCGCTACCACGGCGTGATTCCGCGCACGGTCACCAAACTCGCCTTCGGGTAGTGTCGCGACTTCGATCGGGTCAGTTCCCGAGGCCTGTGAGCACATTTGAGCCCGTCCAAGTACACGATCACGCAACGGATCAGGGTCATGCGCCCCGACAGCATCAGGAGCAGGATCCTGGTGTTCGCGATTCTCGCTACGCTGCTGCCCTCGCTGGCCACCGCGTGGTTCTCCTACCTCGAGAACAAGCGCTCCCTCACCGCCACTGCGTCGGAAGCGCTGCTGAATGCGAGCACGCAGACCGCGCGCGAACTCGACCTGTGGACCAAGGAACGCCGCTACGACTTGCGCGTGTTCGCAAGCTCTTACGAGGTCACGGAAAACCTCGAGCGGATTCCGCGCGAGGGCGGCGTGACCGTGCGAACCGGACGCCCCTACCAGCGCCTGAGAGACTACTTGAACTCGGTGAGCGAGCGATTCGCCGACTACAGCGAGCTGTTGATCCTTGATCCGACAGGGCGCGTTGTCGCGTCGAGTAGCGAGCAGTCCGACGCGCTCGTGCTCCCGACCGACTGGCAGACGCGGATGCGGGGTGAAAGCCTCGTGCTCGGCACGCCGTACTGGGACGCGACCGGCAAGCAGCCGGAAATGCTCATCGCCGTGCCGATTGGGGTCGCCGGCGACAGATTGCTCGGCGCGATCGCCGCCAAGGTCAATCTCCGGACCCTGGCGCAGACGCTGAAGCGTTTTGCGCCGGGAGAATCCGGCCAGGTCTATCTGCTCAAGGAAGACGGCAGCGTCATCGCCAGCTCGCGCGACAGCTCAGCGGCCGCGATGACCCCGCGCTACACGCCGGAGGCAACTCGCGCATACATTGGCAATGAAGCGCGCACCGTCGAGTTCACCAACCTCACGGGCCAACAGGTCGTCGGCAGCATGCGGCGCGTTCCAGGACTCAACTGGGTCGTGGTCGCCGAGATCCCGTCGACCGAAGTGTTCCGCCAGCTCGTACATCTTCGCAACGTCACACTGCTGATCGTCACAGCGATGCTCGTGATCGCCGGCGTTTTGGGCTATGCGCTCGGCTTGTTCATCGTTCGGCCGTTGGACCGGCTCACCAGGGGCGCAGCCAAGGTTGCGGCGGGAGACCTCGATGTGGACCTTCCGGTTGCCAAAAGCGGCGAGGCGGCCTATCTCACCGAAGTCTTCAATGACATGGTCGCTCGCTTGCGCGCCAGCCGGCGCGAGCTCGAGCGGCTGTCGGTTACTGATCACCTCACCGGGCTCAACAACCGCCGGCGAATGATGGAAGTGCTGGAGAACGAGGTTCGCCGCTCGCGGCGGCTCAAGCACACCTTCGCCGTGCTGATGGCCGACATCGATTACTTCAAGCGATACAACGATGCGCATGGCCACCCGGCGGGAGACCAGGTGCTGAGGCGGGTAGCCACAGTGTTACGAGACTCGACTCGCGATGTAGACTTCATCGCGCGCTACGGGGGTGAGGAGTTTTTCGTCGTGATGCCTGAGGTCAACAGTCGTGGTGCCGCCGACGCGGTCAAGCGGATCCGGCAGAGGCTCGCAGCCGAGGAATTCTCCGCCGGCAGCGTCACGATGAGCTTCGGAGTGGCCGAATTCCCCGCCAATGGCGACAGCGGTGAGACATTGATCGCGGTTGCCGATGCCGCGCTCTACCAGGCGAAGAATGAGGGTCGAGACCAGGTCGTCGTGGCGCCTGTCGTCGAGCCCGCTAGGGCCTCCGGCCGATGAGGCCCTGATAGATCCAGCCGCTGCGACCCGAATCGTCGCTAATCCGCACCCACTGCTCCGAAAACGAATATCCGGTCAACGACGCGCCGGCTGGGAGCGTGACGAGGACCTTGAAGCCACTTCCCGGTCCTTCCCGTACGTTGGCTCGTCCGATTGTCTGCAGGTCCAGCGGAAGCGCGAAGGGCACCTCGTCCGGCAATAACGATCCGCGCTCCGCGCTCGCGAGCCGTCCTCGCGTAGCCAACGCCGTGCTCTTTGCCTGGTTGGCGAGATACAGCGCCCCGCCGTAGTTCTGCTTGTCGAACTCACCGGTAGCGAGCTTCATGAGCTGGCTCGCATCCTCGACTCCCGGAGCCGCTGCAGTGTTACGCAGTGACTCGAGAGCAATCTCCGCCTCCGCAATGCCGGATGCCGCTTCGGCGCGGGTTGCCGACGATTGCAGCTTGGCCATGGCGCGCACGACCTCCTGCCGCGCCTCGTCGAGGCGAACACGCAGTTCCTGGACCTGCGCCTCCTTTTCGAGCAGCTGCAGCTCGCTCCGTGCGAGCCGCCGCTCGAGCTGCGGGTCACGCGCGACCGCGGGTTGGGGGGCTGGCGAGCTTACCGTTGCGCCATCGCTGGCGGGTGTCGCCGGGGCCGGATCGGGGGACTTGCGCAGACCGCTGCACGCGGTCACCGCGATGATCACAACCAGCAACGGAATCCGGTGCAAGAGCGCAACGCTGCCTGCGACGATTCGCTTGTCCACCATGCCAGGTTCCCTGCGCGTCGTTGCCATCGTCTGGCTAGAGGTTATCAGAGGACTGCGGCTTTCTTTCGGCCCGTCCGAGGGCCGCGAGCAATGTATCCTGATGCCCGACTTCGTTTGCGAGGATCAGTACCAGCCGACACAGAAATTGCAGAGCTCCGTCATCCCCCGCTGCCTCCAGTTTCTTGACGAGGGTCGCATAGAAAGCGTCTGGACGCTCGAAGCGGCTGGCCTCATGCAAGGATGGGGCGAGCCCCGCGAGAAATTCAGGACTTTTGTCACCCGTCACGATTGTCCCAGCGCTTTTCGCGCCGCCTCCTCGACCCCGCGGACCGACCAATGTCGCCAGCGTGCGACGAGATGCTGATCGGGCCGAAACAGATAGGCTGATCCTGGCAGCAGATTGTAGCGGCGCGCGAGCACATCCTGCTCGTCTTCCAGATCCCGCCCCAACGCAAGCACCGTCACGCGCTCACCGTCGATTGGAATCTGCTCAGGAATCAACTGCTCGTCCTGGTCTGGCTGGAGCACAAGTACGAATTGGCCCGTGAGCAGCTCGAGCAACCAACGCTTGCCTGCCGGAGAGTGAATCGGTGCATCGAACGCCGGTGATCCGGGCGCGAACTGACCCGTGGACCACGACTCCCGATCCGGTGTGTTGAGCGGCGAGTCAGTCAAGTGTGCCGGTACCGAAAGCCGGCCGGGATTGACCAGAGTCCTCGCAAAGGGTGCCTCGGCAGCCAGTGCCAGTACTTCATCGCGCAGCGCGCGGCTCGCTTTTGTCTTCGGGCTCATGAAGTCGGTGGATCGCGTCGAGTTCAAAATGTTCTCATACGCCGCCGTGCGTCGCTCTGCATCGTACGAGTCGAGCAGACGCGGCGACGCGCGACCGTCAACCGCACGTACAAGCTTCCACGCCAGATTATCGGCATCCTGCACACCGCCATTTCCACCGCGGGCACCAAAGGGTGAGACCTGGTGCGCAGCGTCGCCGGCAAACACCACGCGGCCATGGATGTAACGCTCGAGCGTGCGGCATTGAAAGACGTATACGGAGACCCATTCGAGAGAGAAGTCCGAGTGGCCAAGCATTCGCCGGATGCGCTCGGTGACACGCGCGGGTTCTCGCTCGATCTCTGGATCGGCTTCCGGGGAAAGTTGCAGATCGATGCGCCAGACGTTATCGGCTTGCCGATGCAGCAGCGCCGTCTGCCCGGAGTGGAATGGGGGCTCAAACCAGAACCAACGCTCGCTCGGGAAGTCCGCATGACCCATCTTGACGTCGCAGATCAGAAACTTGTCTGCAAAGACTTCCCCGCCGAACTGCAATCCAAGCGCGCGGCGCACCAACGAGCGCGCGCCCTCGCAGTCGACGAGCCAGTCGGTATCCATGCGGTAGGAACCCGCTGGCGTTTGCACTGCA
Organism: Steroidobacteraceae bacterium; assembly: GCA_036515135.1. Classification (GTDB taxonomy): domain Bacteria; phylum Pseudomonadota; class Gammaproteobacteria; order Steroidobacterales; family Steroidobacteraceae; genus DATBVX01. Next base: position 2,602 of record DATBVX010000273.1, on the reverse strand, counting down.
ATCGAGACATTTTTTTCGTGCGGATCCACGCCGGTCAGCTCATGGCACCAGCGTACGGCTCCCCCGAGCGCATACAGCCGATCGATGAGGGCTGCCTCGACGTGAAACTGCTGCAGATTGATGAAGGCAGGCATCTTGTGCCCGCTCTCCGGAAGCAGATCGAAACTGTACAGAAGCCGGTCGCGGTGGAAGACTCGGCCCGTCTTCCAGGTGATGCCCTTTTCGAGCATGGGTGCGGCGGCCCCGAGCCGGTCCCAGATCTCGAGCGTGCGTTTTGCCTGGCAGATCGAGCGCGATCCTTCGCCGGCCGCGTCCCGCTTTTCCAGCACGACAGCCGGAACGCCCTGCAGCGTGAGATCGATCGCGAGCGTAAGGCCGACCAGCCCGGCCCCGGCAATCACGACCTGGACCCGCTCTGGTCCGGCAGCGGCGCCCTTCGGCAAGGGTGCCGCAGGAAACTGCATGCGGGCGGATCCTTGGTGAATCATCGAGCGTCAGGCGGTCAATCAGCTCTCGAGCGCTGCCCACATCTCGCGATCTCGCTCGGCGGTCCAGATGCGGGGCCGATCGATGCCACCCGCTTCATCGAACGCGCGCGAAACATCGAAGGGCATGCAGTGATCGAAGATGACCCATTGCCCGTAGGAAGGCCGCAGCCGATCGACCGTCTCACGATAGACGCGATCGAGTGGCTTGCCCTGTTTAACTCCACCCTGAACGGTTTCATACAGATCCGTGACGAAGCGCCGCGTCCCCGCGATCGCCGCCTGTGACTCGCTGGCGCCCAACAGCGCATCACCTCGTCCCGGGACAAGCGCTTTCGGCTCGAGCGCCGCGAGACGATCCAGCGTCCCCGGCCACTCCCGCAGATGAGCATCTCCTGCATAGGGCGTTGCCCCATACTCCACCAGATCACCGGAGAACAGCACGCGATGCCCGGGCAGCCAGACGACCGTGTCGCCGCGCGTATGGCCGGCTCCCAACCGCATGAGCTGCATTTCAACACCGCCAAGATTCAGCTCGAGGTAATCGCGAAAAATCACGTTGGGCCACGTCAGGCCGGGAATCGATTCGGCACCGCGAAAGAGCCGTGGAAAGCGCCCGATCTCGGAGGCCCTATCCGCTTCGCCACGTTCGCGGATGAGGTCGAACGTCGGTTCGGAGGCGATGATCGTGTGGGCTCCATAAGCCGATGCACCCAGCACCCGCACGGCATGGTAGTGAGTCAGGACGATGTGCGTGACCGGACGGTCCGTCGCCGCGCGAATACGTGCAATGACGTCCTGCGCCATCAGCGGTGTGGCCTGGGTATCGATCACGACTACACCGGAGTCGGTGATGACGATACCGGTATTCGGGTCACCTTCAGCCGTGTAGGCGTACGCGCGACCGGACACCAGTTCCTGAAAGGTGACGACCTTGTCCGTAAGATCGGCCTGCGACGCGAAACCCTTGGTCATCAGATGGTCGCTCCTCTTCAATGAATCAGCGAGCCGCTCAACTTCGGCGATCGACGACTCGCTTGGCCTTGCCGACGGATCGCTCGATCGCGCCGGGCGGATGCACTGTCACGTGGATGCTGACACCGACATACGCCTTCACGTGACGCGCAAGCTCCTGCGCGCAGCGCTCGAACATCTCGGCATCGCGCGCATGCTCGAGGTCACATTCCACGTTCACCGCGAGCGCATCGAGGTGCCCGACTCGGGACACTTCGAGTTGATAATGCGGAGAAAGACCCCCGACCTTCAGGATCAGCTCTTCAATCTGCGACGGAAAGACGTTCACCCCTCGAATGATCAGCATGTCATCCGACCGACCGACGACTTTGGCCATTCTCCGCATCGAGCGCGCCGTGGGCGGCAGCAATCGCGTGAGATCTCGCGTGCGGTAACGAACCACGGGGAGCGCTTCCTTCGTCAGTGAGGTAAAGACCAGCTCGCCCTCCTGTCCGTCCGGCAGCACCTCGCCGGTGGCCGGATCGATGATCTCGGGATAGAAATGGTCCTCCCAGACGACGGGACCATCCTTTGTCTCGATGCACTCCTGCGCGACGCCAGGACCCATGACCTCCGAGAGCCCATAGATGTCCACGGCGTCGAGCGCGAGCCTGGACTCGATATCGGCACGCATCGCATTCGTCCAGGGCTCCGCGCCGAATATCCCGATCGCGAGCGAGCACTGCCGGGGATCCAGTCCTTGCCGGATGAACTCGTCGGCGATGGCGAGCATGTAGGACGGAGTGACCATGATGATGCGAGGCTTGAAGTCGCAGATGAGCTGTACCTGCCTTTCGGTCAATCCACCGGATACGGGAATCACCGTGCAGCCAAGTCTCTCCGCTCCGTAATGCGCTCCAAGCCCGCCGGTAAATAGCCCGTAACCGTAGGCGACATGAATGAGGTCACCTGCCCTGCCACCGGCTGCGTATATCGAACGGGCAACCAGCCCTGCCCACGTGTCGATGTCGCGCTGCGTGTAACCCACGACGGTCGGTTTGCCAGTCGTGCCAGAGGACGCATGAATACGCACCACCTGCTCGCGCGGCACCGCGAACATGCCGAAGGGATAGTTGTCCCTCAGATGTTGCTTGGTCGTGAAG
>DATBVX010000272.1:0-3959 GCA_036515135.1 Steroidobacteraceae bacterium | reverse complement strand
GGCGTAATAGGCCTCGGCGACTCCGCGGGCGAGTGTGCGGACGCGCAGGATGTAACGCTGTCTTTCGGTCACCGAAATGGCGCGCCGCGCATCGAGCAGATTGAAGGTGTGCGACGCCTTTAGCACTTGTTCGTACGCCGGCAGCGGCAGCTTGGCCTCGAGCAGCGCGGTGCAGGCGCGCTCATGCGCATCGAATTGCTGGTTGAGCCACCCGATATCGGCGTGCTCGAAGTTGTACGCCGACTGCTCGACTTCGTTCTGGTGAAAGACGTCGCCGTAAGTGACCCGGCCGAGCGGTCCTTCGGTCCATACGATATCGAAGATGCTCTCGACGCCCTGCAGGTACATCGCGAGGCGCTCGAGTCCGTAAGTGATCTCACCCATCACCGGCTTGCAATCGAGCCCGCCGGCCTGCTGGAAGTAGGTGAACTGTGTGACTTCCATGCCGTTCAACCACACTTCCCAGCCTAGGCCCCAGGCGCCGAGCGTCGGCGATTCCCAGTTGTCCTCGACGAAGCGGATGTCGTGAACGAGCGGGTCGATTCCCAGCGCGCGCAACGAACCGAGATAGCGGTCGAGGATGTCGCGCGGAGACGGTTTGATCACGACCTGGAACTGGTAGTAGTGCTGGAGACGGAATGGATTCTCCCCGTAGCGCCCATCGCTTGGCCGGCGAGTCGGCTGGACGTACGCGGCACTCCACGGTTCCGGACCGATAGATCGCAGGAATGTCCCGGTATGAAAAGTCCCCGCACCCATCTCCATGTCGTAGGGCTGGAGGATCACACACCCCTGGTCCGACCAGTACCGCTGCAGCGCAAAAATCAGTTCCTGCAAACTTTGCGGGGAAGCGGAGGGGTTACGGGTCGGCATGATGGTTAGCGGGCGCCGGGATCAGGCAGGTCATTGATCCAAAAGGCCGCGAGTATAGCGGCTCGTACCTCGTCTGCCACCGCAAAGGGGCAGCGATGACGGGTGCTCCACAGTGGTGCGTTCGGCACGACACGGCAAAATCCTTCCGCTTCAAGCCCCAAATGCGTGCACGATCACGGAGAAGCTGCCCTACAATGGAGCGCACGATGGGTGAAGTGACTTCAGAAACACCTGCAACCCCCTGATCCACCGCCGCCCTTTCTGCTGGCATAGGACCTGCAACAGCCGAGGCCTCACTGACGGACTCGAGCCGGCGGCAACGTCGGCCGCGATCGCAACCATTTTGACTACCCCGAGGAGTTCGAGCTTATGACCCCCGCCGATGTACTCAGCCTGATCAAGGAAAAAAAAGTGAAGTTTGCCGATCTGCGCTTCACCGACACGCGCGGCAAGGAGCAACACGTGAGCGTGCCCGCACGCATCGTTAACGAAGATTTTTTCACCGACGGCAAGATGTTCGACGGCTCCTCGATCGCGGGCTGGAAAGGCATCAACGAGTCCGACATGATCCTGATGCCCGATCCCGATACAGCGGTCATCGACCCGTTTTTCGAAGAGACGACGCTGCTCCTGCGCTGTGACGTCGTTGAGCCAATGACGATGCAGGGCTACGAGCGCGATCCGCGCTCGCTTGCCAAACGTGCCGAGGCGTACCTCAAGTCGACCGGCATCGCCGATGCCGTTCTGTTCGGACCCGAGAACGAGTTCTTCATCTTCGACAGCGTGCGCATGGGTTCGGGCCTGAGCGGCTGTTTCTACGAGATCGATTCGGTCGAAGCGGCGTGGAGTTCCGGGCGCGCCTACGACGACGGCAACAAGGGACACCGACCGGGCGTCAAGGGCGGCTACTTCCCCGTGCCGCCGGTCGACTCGCAACAGGATATTCGCTCGGCAATGTGTATGGCACTCGAGGAACTAGGGCTCCTGGTCGAGGTGCATCACCACGAGGTCGCAACCGCCGGGCAAGGCGAGATCAACGTTGCCGCCAACACGCTGACCAAGAAAGCGGACGAGGTGCAGATCCTGAAGTACGGGCTCCAAAACGTCGCGGCGGGTTACGGCAAGACGCTGACCTTCATGCCAAAGCCGATCGTAGGTGACAACGGCAATGGCATGCACGTGCACCAGTCGCTGGTTAAGGGTGGCAAGAACATCTTCGCCGGTGAGAAGTACGGCGGCCTGTCCGACATCGCGCTCTACTACATCGGCGGCATCATCAAGCACGCCCAGGCGCTCAATGCCTTCACCAATCCGGGCACCAACAGCTACAAGCGCCTGGTACCGGGTTTCGAGGCGCCGGTGCTGCTGGCGTATTCGGCGCGCAATCGTTCCGCGTCGATCCGCATCCCTTGGGTGCCGAATCCGAAGGGCCGTCGCATCGAAGTGCGTTTCCCGGACTCGATCGCGAATCCATACCTCGCGTTTGCGGCGATGCTGATGGCGGGTCTCGACGGCATCCTCAACAAGATGCACCCGGGCGAGGCCCTCGACAAGGATCTCTACGATCTGGAGCCGGAGGAGGCGAAGCATATTCCCGAGGTGTGCTACTCGCTCGAGCAGGCGCTCGAATGCCTCGACAAGGACCGCGCTTTCCTCAAGGCGGGCGGCGTCTTCACCGACGATGTGATCGACGCCTACACCGCGCTCAAGATGCAGGAAGTGACGCGCGTCCGCATGACAACGCATCCGGTCGAAATGGAGCTCTACTACAGCGTCTGAAGTGTCATATCGCGTCGGAAACCGACGGCGGCCGGTGACGGTGATGCTGTGATCACCGTCACCGCTTTACCGGCCGCGCTTTTGTCTGCCACGGAAGATAGGGCTATGCTCTCAGCCCATGCGAACTGTACTGATTGTGCTGGGTATTCTGCTCGCTGCCGCAGCGTCCGCCACGACGTACAAGTGGGTGGATCGCAACGGCGTGACGCACTATTCCGACCGGCCCGAGCCGGGGGCGCAGGTCGTCGACCTGCAACCGGCGCAGTCGTTCGAAGCGGCGGCGCCTTCGACTCCGGGAGCCCGCGCAACCGTGCGCGCTCCGCAGGCGACCGCGGCCGTGCAATACGACAAGCTCGATCTGTGGAAACCGTCGAACGGCGAAGTCTTCGTCAACACCGGCAACACGGTGCCGGTGCGGCTGAGACTCGAACCCGAGTTGCAGGAAGATCACGCGATCTGGCTGTACCTGGACGGCAAGCGTGTCGATGGCCAGCCGGACAATGCCGAAAGCTTCGAGCTGACGGATGTCGTTCGCGGCACCCACACTGTGAGTGCCGTCGTCACCGATCTCAGCGGCAAGCCGGTCATCAGCAGCCAGACCGTCACATTCCATCTGCGGCAAGCCTCGCTGCTCCAGCCCAACCGCGCGCCGCGACCCACGCCGCATTGATCCTGTCCCGATCGCCGCCCGCAGGCGGCGGTCCGCGGTGATCGGCATGGCCACCGTGCACAGCCGTTTTCGGACGCCCGAGTTCGCCGCTGCGCGGGAAATCCTCGACGCATTGAACACCGGCGTGCTGGTGCTCGATCACGAGCTGCGCGTGCTCGAGGCCAACTCGGCGGCGCAGAACCTCTTGGGCGTAAGCGTGAACCAGGCGCGCGGACGTCATCTGTCCGAGCTCATCGGCGCACCGCCGGAGCTGTGGAATGTTCTGCAGCGTGCGCTCGACAACGCCGAAGCATGCGCACAGCGCGAAGTCGTTCTGCATCCGTTCATCGGTGACGGCGGCGAGCGAGTGGCGGATGTCAGTGTCACACCCTTCGACGAGGTGCGGCCGGCGCGGCGACTCGTGGTCGAAATGAGCGATGCCACGCAGCGGCAACGCATCAGTCGCGAAACGGCGCTGCTGGTGCAACTCGGCGGCAGCCGTCTGATGATTCGGCAGCTCGCACACGAGATCAAGAATCCGCTGGGTGGCCTGCGCGGCGCGGCGCAATTGCTCGAGCGCCAGCTGAAGGGCGAGGCGATGCGCGAATACACTGAGGTCATCATCGGCGAGGCGGATCGGCTGGCCGCGCTCGTCGAT
>DATBVX010000271.1:0-3399 GCA_036515135.1 Steroidobacteraceae bacterium | reverse complement strand
TACTATCAGCGCGAGCCGGTCGAGCGCCTGCGGGCATTCTTCGATCACTTCCTCCTCGGGAGGGACACCGACGTTCTTTCATGGCCGCGCGTCCGGGTGGAATTGCGCGAACGCTTCTGTGTCGGCGAGATGCTGGCGGAAGCCGAGTGGCCCATTGCGCGGACGCGCTACGAGAAGCTGTACCTTGATCCCGCACAAGGTGCGCTCAGCAGGCGGGCTGTCCGAGCGGAGAGTAGCCAATCGTACGACCCCACATCCGGCCGGGTGGTATTCGATATCCGCTTCGACTCGACGACGGACCTCATCGGTCACATGAAGCTGCATCTGTGGGCCGCGGCGGAGCGCGCGAACGACATGGATCTGTTCGTCGCGATCCAGAAGCTCGATCGGCAAGGCAATGTCGTGCCCTTTGCCTTCTGGGCGCATTTCGATGACGGTCCCGTCGCGCTCGGTTGGCTGCGTGCCTCGCATCGTGAGCTGGACGCCGATCGCTCGACAGCGTGGCAACCGGTGTTGCGTCACGCGCGGGAATCGCCACTGAAGCCAGGTGAGCCCACGCCGATGGACATCGAGATCTGGCCCGCCGGTACCCGCTTCGAAGCCGGGGCAGGGCTCCGACTGGTGATCCAGGGCCGCGACATCTACGACTATCCCAAACCCGTCATGGCGAACCGCCATGAGGAGACCGTCAATCGTGGCGCCCACGCGCTCTTTGGCGGTGGCCGCTTTGATTCCCATCTGCTCGCCCCGCTCGTCGAACCACGTGCTTGAGAGCTGCCCGCCGCGTCGAAGGTGCGCACCATGCTCACGATCTATCACTGGGAACCGAACGCTAACTCAGGCAAGCCGATTCTTGCGGCCTATGAGAAGGGCCTTGACTTCGAGAGCCGTTACGTCGACCTGCTCGGCTTCGAGCAGCACTCGCCCGAGTATCTGAAGATCAATCCGACCGGGACGATTCCCGCAATGGTCCACGACGGTGTTCTCGTCGCGGAGTCGACCGCCATGATGGAATACATCGATGGGGCTTTTGAGGGCCCGGCGTTGCGGCCGTCCGATCCGTTCGAGCGCTGGCGAATGCGCTGGTGGTGCCGCTTTCTCGATCAGTTCGTCGGACCCTCGGTCAGCATGCTCGGCTGGAGCTTCTTCGTCGGCCCTGCCGTCCGCCAGCGCGATCCGGAAGAGCTCAAGGCGCGCATCGAGCGCATTCCGCTCAAGGAGCGTCGGATCGCCTGGTCCAAGGCGATCTACGGGACGTTCACGCAGGAGGAGCTGGCCGAATCGGCGCGCCGCATCGCATTTGGGGTGGGGCATCTGGAGACGGCCTTGAGCGAGCGGCCGTGGCTCGCCGGACGCACCTATTCGCTGGCGGACATGGCCGGCTTCAACATGCTGGCCGGACTTCCGGTCATGCAAGCGCAGGTGGCCAATGACGAGAAGGCGCCGCACTTCATGGAATGGTTGCGCAAGATCCACGAACGCCCGGCTCTCCAGAAGAGCCTGACGCTTGGGCGCACGGAGCTGATGCGCCGCTATCTGCACCTCGCGCGCTAGGAATACGAGAGGAGTCATTCATGCTCGAGCTCTATCACTGGGAGCCGAACGGCAGTTGGCTGAAGCCACTGATTGCACTGCATGAGAAAGAGCTGCCGTTCAGGAGCCGATATATCGACGTGCTGTCGTTCGAGCATCTCGCGCCGGGGTTTCTCAACGCCAGCATGGAAACCCGGCTCAACCAGGAAGGTGAGGGCCCGATCCTCGTGCACGAAGGACGGCAGATCACGGAATCGCTCTTCATGATCGAGTATCTGGAGGACGCGTTCCCGCAGAGGCCGCTACGGCCGGCCGATGCGCTGGGGCACTGCCGCATCCTCGCCTGGGCGCGATTCATCAATGAGGTGTTCATGCCGGGGGCGAACACGCTCGGCTGCCGCAAGTACCTGGCACCACAGCTCGCAGGCCGGGACCGGGCGGCTCTCAAGCCGCTGCTGGATCGCATTTCAATGAAACTGCTGCGCGACGGATGGGAGACGGCGCTGACCAACAGCTATTCCGACGACCTGCTGGCGGACTCGCGCCGCAAAGTTGCGCTGGGCGTGGGACGTATCGAGGATGCTCTGGCCAGTTCGGACAGGCTGGTGGGGTCCGCCTTTTCTCTGGCGGATATCGATGCGTTCGCGATCTGCAACGCCCTTCCGGCGCTGACGCCCGACATCGTGAACCCACAGGCAACTCCGCGGCTTCTCGAGTGGATCGAGCGCATCCGCGCGCGACCGGCGGTTCGCGCAGCGCTCGCGACCAGCAGGAGCGGCAAACCGGAGCAAGCCTTTGTCCCTGGGCCCGAGCACGCGCGCTGGGGGTAGTACGCGAACAGGGGCACGGCCGGAAATCAATCCAGGATCATCCTGCAAGTCAGACGAGCGATCGCACCCGTCATCGCGCCCGCGTGCTCGGAGGCCAGAAAGAGCGCGCTGTTCGCAACCTTATCGAGGGAGGGCAGCAGAAAACTGACGCCCAATCGGCACCCAGCGAGCCTGAAAGGTGACACCCAGACGGAAGTTGGGTGTGCGAAAGGCCAGCAAGATCAATGGTCGGGGTGACAGGATTTGAACCTGCGACCTATACGTCCCGAACGTAGCGCTCTACCAGGCTGAGCTACACCCCGATTTCCGGTCTCTGACGGCCTCAAGGAGCCGGCCGACAAGGAGGCCGGGCAGTGTAGTCAACACCTCCGCCGTCTTCAATCAGTCCCGGACTATGGCAGGAGCTCTCCAGGTCTCAGGGCCGGCCCCATGTCAGACTGCCCGCATCGGGCAAATCAATGGAGATCCCCTTGGCCAAGCCAAACTATCGTCACGCGAAGAAACAGAAGGAAGCGGCCAGAAAGGCCCGACAGCTGAAGAAGCAGCAACACCGCTTGGCTCGTACCGGTGCGGGGGAGCCGACGACGACTGACTCGACTCCGACTGAAGTCGGGGATGGGCCCGGGACGCCGGTTACGCGGCCCTGAAAGCGCCGCTCAGCGATCGCGCCCGAATCTCGCGAGTTGCCGCTTGAGGGATGCGACCTGCGCTCGCAGCTGAACGTTCTCCGTGGTGAGGGCATGCGAGCGCCATGTCGCGTAGAGCGCGCCCGCCAACAGTCCCCCGATGATCAGCTGAATCATGATTTGCGTCTCTTCGCGACTTCGTACGGACCTTGCGGCACCGGCAGCCGCGTGAAATCGACGACGAAGTGATCGCCGTCGAATTCGGTGACTTTGCCAATCAGATCGGGCCTGACGTGGAAGCTGCGGCTGCTCTTGCCACCGACAGCTTCCTCGGCGTGCGCGATGACCAGTCGAACCGGCAGGTCGCCGGCCCGTGCGAGCGTCAGGTGCTCGCTGAGCAAGGACGTTCC
>DATBVX010000270.1:0-12446 GCA_036515135.1 Steroidobacteraceae bacterium | reverse complement strand
CTACACGGTGGACGTGCGCAAGCATGGCCACCCGCAGGGGATCCGCGCGGCACTCGTACAACAGCTTTTCAGTCCCGTGCGCTGGGCGGAGACAGTGCGTCGCATGGTCGCGAGCGGCGTCACCCACATCGTCGAATGTGGTCCGGGCAAGGTGCTGACCGGACTCAATCGCCGCGTTGAGCGGCGCAAGGAGATCGCTGTGTACGCGGTGGAAGACAGCACGTCGATCGACGAAGCCATCGGGGCGTGTTGGGGGACAACGGATGCTTGAACAGGAAATCGCGCTGGTGACGGGCGCTTCGCGCGGCATCGGGCGCGGCATCGCTCTCGCGTTGGGCCGCGAAAGCGCCACGGTCATCGGCACTGCGACGACCGCCGAGGGCGCTGCGCAGATCACCAGCGCGCTGCAGGCTTCCGGTTACAAGGGGCGCGGGATCGTCCTCAATGTGACCGACGGCGATGGGATCGACAAGGCGCTGGCCGACATCGAATCGAAAGAAGGCGCGCCGACCATCCTGGTCAACAACGCGGGGATCACGCGCGATGGGCTGCTGTTGCGCATGAAGCCCGAGGACTGGCAGGCGGTCATCGACACCAATCTCTCCTCGGTGTATCGGCTGAGCAAGGCGTGTCTGCGCGGCATGATGAAGCTACGCCGCGGCCGCATCATCAGCATTGCGTCGGTCGTGGGCCTGACCGGCAATCCGGGCCAGTCGAATTACGCGGCGGCCAAGGCAGGCATCATCGGATTCAGCAAGTCACTCGCTCGCGAGGTGGGATCGCGCGGCATCACGGTCAACGTGGTCGCACCCGGCTTCATCGAGACGGACATGACCCGAAACTTGAGCGACGAGCAGCGCGCGGCATTGAAAGGACCGATCGCCCTGGGGCGGCTCGGCACCGTCGATGACGTTGCGGCGGCGGTCGCCTATCTGGCCTCGGCCAGCGCCGCATACGTCACCGGGGAAACCCTGCATGTGAATGGCGGGATGTACATGCCGTAGACAAGGCAAGAGGCGTCAGGCCTTGGGCTTCTGAACTCGGACCGGAAGCCAGACGAGAGCGTCCGAGCGCGCGTTCAACCGTGCGCGGTCAAGGAGCTACGGCATTTGTCAAGAAAAACAATTACTAGGATTCGAATCGGGTGGCGAGCTACTGGGGCTTCCCCTAGAATACCGCGCCCATGCGGTCGAAGGGGCCGCATCAGAACCAGAGGACACCACACCGATGAGCACTGTCGAACAGCAGGTGAAAGCGATTGTCGCCGAGCAGCTCGGCGTGAAGGAAGAAGAAGTCACGAATGACGCCTCCTTCGTCGACGACCTCGGGGCGGATTCGCTGGACACGGTCGAGCTGGTGATGGCTCTCGAGGAGGAGTTCGAAACGGAAATTCCGGATGAGGACGCCGAGAAAATCACGACCGTTCAACAGGCCATCGACTACATCAACGAGCATCGCAGCAAGGCCTGATCTCTTCGCCGTGCCGCCTCGCCATGGAGCGGCGGGGCGCTGCACCGTTCATAGCAGGAATTTCCCTCCAGAGGTGCGACCGTGACACGACGTCGGGTTGTGGTGACCGGACTTGGCATCGTCTCGCCAGTGGGCAACACCGTGGCCGGTGCATGGGAAAGTGTGCTCGCGGGCCGCAGCGGCATCGGCCCTATCACGCGTTTTGACGTGAGCAAGTTCGCCACGCGCTTTGGCGGGTCCGCGCAGAACTTCAACGTCGAGGAATACCTGACGCCCAAAGAGGCCCGCAAGATGGATCCGTTCATGCACTACGGCTTCGCCGCCGGCGTGCAGGCGATGAAGGATTCCGGGCTCGAGGTAACCGACGCGAACTCGACTCGCATCGGAATCGTCATGGGAGCCGGCATAGGCGGGCTGGACACGATCGAGGAGACCTCGGCCAAGTATCTCGAGACCAGGAACCCGCGCAAGATCTCGCCGTTCTTCATCCCGGGAAGCATCATCAACATGGTCTCGGGACACATCTCGATCCGCTTCGGAATCCGCGGTCCGAATCTCGCGGTAGTCACGGCCTGCACGACCTCGACGCATGCGATCGGACTCGCGGCACGCACCATCCAGTATGGGGATGCCGAAGTGATGATCGCCGGCGGCTCGGAGATGGCGACCACTCCGCTCGCCCTTGGCGGGTTCTGCGCGGTCAAGGCGCTTTCGGAGCGCAATGAGGATCCGACGCGCGCCAGCCGCCCGTGGGACAGGGACCGGGACGGCTTCGTTCTGGGCGATGGCGCGGGTGTCCTCGTCATCGAGGAGCTCGAGCACGCCCGCGCGCGGGGCGCGCGCATCTATGCAGAGCTGACGGGGTTCGGGATGAGCGGCGACGCCCATCACATGACGGCGCCGCAGGCATCGGGTGCGGGCGCGAGGCTCTCGATGATCAACTGCATCAAGGACGCGCATCTGAACGCAGACCAGGTGGACTACATCAACGCGCACGCGACCTCGACCCCGCTCGGCGACAAGGCCGAGACGGTCGCCATCAAGGATGCGCTCGGGACCCACGCGAAGAAGGTCGCAGTGAGCTCCACCAAGTCGATGACCGGTCACCTGTTGGGCGCGGCGGGTGCGGTCGAGGCGATCTTTTCGGTGCTCGCAATCCGCGACCAGGTCGCTCCACCGACGATCAATTACGAGAACCCGGACCCCGATTGCGATCTGGATTTCGTCCCCAATACCGCCCGGCCCATGCGCATCGACGTGGCGCTCTCGAACTCGTTCGGGTTTGGCGGCACCAACGGCACGCTGATCTTCCGCAAGTTCGCCTGAACCGCCCGCGCGTGGCACGATGATCGCCGTGCGTCGTGGTCCCGTGGCATTGGTGTTCCTGTTGCTGGTGCTGGCAGCAGCCGCATTTGCCGCGATTCGCTGGGTCGACGGCTACGCGAACTTTCCATTGCCGCTCAACGAGCCGTTGACCTTTGTGGTGCCACCTGGTGGCTCGCTCACGGCCGTGGCCCGCGATCTCCACGCGCGAGGCGTCATCGCAAGACCCGGTTTGTGGGTTGCCTACGCTCGCGCGCACGGGCTTGCCGACAGCATCAAGGCAGGTGAATACGAAATCCAGCCGGGGGCGTCCGCCGCCAGCGTTCTACGGAAGCTGGTCAGGGGTGACGTGATCCTGCGTGAGATCACGATCGTCGAGGGTTGGACCGTCCGCGACATGCTGCGCGCCATCCACGAACATTCGGCCATCGATCATTCGCTTACCGGAGCAAGCGAGGCGGAGGTCATGGCGCGCCTTGGATCCGCCGGCGTTCATCCCGAAGGCCAATTCTTTCCGGATACCTATCGCTTTGCAGCGGGCACCAGCGACGCCGAGATCCTGCGCCAGGCCCACGCGCAAATGCGCGAACGCCTGCGCGCCGCTTGGGATGCTCGCGCCCCGAAACTTCCGTTGGCGGACGAGTACGCAGCGTTGATCCTGGCTTCAATCGTGGAAAAGGAAACGGGACTGGCGAGCGAACGACCGCGCATCGCCGGCGTATTCATCCGCCGCCTGCGCATCGGCATGCGCCTGCAATCCGATCCGACGGTCATTTACGGCATCGGTGCCTCGTATGACGGCAACATCCGCAGTCGCGATCTGACGAACGACTCCGCGTACAACACCTATACAAGACGCGGACTGCCGCCAACGCCGATCGCCCTGCCAGGCGAGGCCGCGCTGCGAGCGGTCACCCAGCCCGATGACAGCGGTGCATTGTTCTTCGTGGCCACCGGCGAGCCGGATGGCAGTCACTACTTCTCGGCGACGCTCGCCGAGCACAACGCCGCCGTGAAGCGCTATCTTGCGCGCCTGCGTTCGCGTGCGACCACGGCAGATTCGACTCGGGCAGGTGCAGATGCGCGGTAAGTTCATCACTCTCGAAGGTCTGGAAGGATCGGGCAAGTCGACGCAGATCGCGGTCCTCGAGCAACGACTGAGCGCACGCGGTATGCCGGTCATCGTGACGCGCGAACCCGGTGGCACGCCGCTGGCCGAAAGTTTGCGCGAGCTGGTTCTGAGCCCCGGCCCCGAGCGCATCTCGGCGGTCGGCGAACTTCTGATCATGTTCGCGGCACGCGCCGTCCACCTGGATAACCTGATCCGGCCGGCGCTGGAGAAGGGCACGTGGGTGCTCTGCGACCGCTTCACCGATGCGAGCTTTGCGTACCAGGGTGCCGGGCGCGGCGTCAGCGAGCAGTTCATCGCGGCGCTCGAGAAGCAAGTGCAGGGCCCGCTGCGACCCGATCTCACATTCCTACTGGATCTACCGGTCCGCGTGGGCCTTAAGAGGGCGGCCGCGCGGCGCGGTGGCGACACGCCGGATCGATTCGAACTCGAAGACCTCGCGTTCTTCGAACGTGTCCGCAGCGGCCTTCTCGAGCGGGCGCAGCGCCATCCTCAGCGCATCAGAATCATCGATGCCGATCGATCTCTGGAAAAAGTCTCAGCGACGCTGCTAGATGAGCTTGACTCGCTGCTCAAACAAGAGAAGCATTAGCTTAATCGTGTAAGACTATGACTGTAATGGAGATAGGAGCTGCGACGAAGTACCCCTGGCTGGCATCGGCGCGTCAGCAGATCACGGCTGCGACGCGGCGCGACCGATTACCGCACGCGTTGCTGATCCATTGTGCATCCGGTCTGGGAGACGAATCGCTGGCGCTCTGGATTGCGGCATTCGTGCTGTGCGAATCACCTGCGGAGCGTCCCTGCGGACACTGCGCCAGTTGTCGTCTGATTGCTGCGGGGAATCATCCGGACCTCTCCTGGGTGGCTCGAGCGGAGGACTCCAAACAGCTGCAGATCGACCAGATCCGGGCGATATGCGACGTGCTGGCGTTCAAGAGCTATCGGGGCGGCTACAAGGCCGCCGTGGTTACGACTGCAGACCTCATGACCGCGAACGCGGCCAACGCCCTGTTGAAGACGCTCGAGGAACCACCGCCGCAGAGCCTCTTGATTCTCTGCTCCGCGCGTCCCTCCCGCCTGCCGGCGACGATCGTGAGTCGCTGCCAGCGCCTGACGATCGCGGCGCCGTCGCGCGCCGCTGCGCTCAATTGGCTGCGGGCGCAGGATGCCGAAGTCGCGTGGAACGACCTGCTCGAGTTCGCTTCCGGTGCACCGCTCCGCGCCATCGAGTTACGCAGCACGGCATTCGATGAACTCCATCGCGACATGACGCAATCCGTCGCCCAGCTTGCCCGCGGTGCGCTCGATATCCCCGGGGCCGCCGAGCGCTGGGC
Organism: Steroidobacteraceae bacterium; assembly: GCA_036515135.1. Lineage (GTDB taxonomy): Bacteria > Pseudomonadota > Gammaproteobacteria > Steroidobacterales > Steroidobacteraceae > DATBVX01. Next base: position 7,187 of record DATBVX010000270.1, on the reverse strand, counting down.
GCGGGATGCGCTGGCGACGCGCCTCGAATGGATCGAGACCTGGATCACAAACTCGATACGCGAGGCGGTATTGAATTCCGCAGGCTTGCAATCGAGCGGGGGAATTCGCAAGATTCGCGGCCTCTACGGCGTGCTCGATCGCGCGCGCGGCATGCGACTCGAGCTCTTGAGTTCGCTGAACGCGCAGCTGGCCGCCGAAGAGTTGCTGCTTCGTGCGGAGGCCGCGCTGGCGGCATGACAACAGCAGGTCACTCAACGCAGGATCCTCAGCGTGCGACAGCCACTCAACAAGCCAGGTCTCCTGACGCTCACGATCAAGGACAAGAGCGCGCTCTATCTCGCCTACATGCCGTTCGTGAAGAACGGCGGATTGTTCATTCCCACCAACAGCAATTACCGCCTCGGTGACGAGGTGTTCATGCTGCTCAATCTGATGGGCGAGGACGAGAAGCTGCCGGTGGCCGGGCGCGTGATCTGGATGACCCCGAAAGGCGCCCAGGGAAAGCGGACGGCAGGCATCGGCGTGCAGTTCAGCGATCAGGATCGCGGCCAGACGCAGAAGAAGATCGAAAACTACCTGGCTGGGGCGCTCGGCGGCGACAAGCCGACGCACACGATGTGAGGAGTGAGTAGTGACGGGTGAACAGTGATGGTCAGGCGGCCTCCTGCCACTCACCATTCATAGCTCGCCGCTCACGTTCTTCTGGGCCGCATCACGTCCGTCGTCGACAGCCCGCCCTTCAGCACGTAGGCATCGAAGCCGCGCTCGCTCAGGATGTACGCCCCGGCGGAGCTGCGCCGACCGGTGTCACAGCACACGACGTAGCTCACGGCCTTGTCGAGCGCGTTGAGCTTCAGGCGGATGAAGTAGAGCGGAATATTGATCGCGTCGTCGACGTGCATGTTCTGAAACTCGCTCGGCAGCCGCACGTCGAGCCACTTGCCGCCTCTTGCCACCACCTGCTTGCCCTGCTCGTAGTCAACCCACTGCAGCATCGGTTCGTTGAGCAGCGTCGTGAAGTCGTGTTTGCCGAGGCGCATCAGCGTGCCGTCGGTCAGCATCGTTACGGTTGCATTCCGCTTAGCCTCGGAGATCAGTGCTTCCTCGCCAAAGGTATCACCCATGCCGAGCTCGGCGAGCTTGATGCCTTCCTTGTTGAGCGGCGTCTCACGCGTCACCGCGCAACGGCCAGTCACGATCACGTAGAAATAGTCGCCTTCGTCACCCTGCTTGATGACGACGTCGCCGCTGCGGTAGTTGATGCGCTGCATGCGCATGAAGATCGCCTGGATGTTGGCGGGCGGGACGCGATGGAATGCCTTGGTCTGCAGCAGCGTCGTCATCCAGTCGTCGCTGCCCGTGCCGCTGCCATTCAGTTCGCTGACCTCGTAAGAACCGGTCTGATCCCAGGTCAACATCACATCCAGCAGATCGCTGTCGATGGCGATGAAGCGCACGTCGTCGATCGCGCGCGCGCTAAAGCGGCGCGGCAGCGTCGGAGCTATCGGGTTGCGAGCCTGCGGCGTGCCGCCGCGCACCGTTGCGAGAACACCGTCCTGGTCGTATATCTCGATCGAGCCCGCGACCAGAAAATAGGTGCGCTTGTCGGTGTCGCCTTCCTTGAACAACACGCGCCCCGCCGGCAGATCGCGGATCGAGGTCTTCTTCGCCAGCGCGTGCAGATTCTCCGCCTTGAACCCGTCGAGCGGCGAAAACTGCTTGAGCAGTGCGAGGTCGAGTGGCTTGCCGTCCATCCGGTGTCTTAAGGAACCTGGTGATCAACCAGTCGCGCCGCCGGTGGCGCCGATACGGGCGCGATGTTAGCACAGCGCCTCGGGCGCTCCGGCCGTGACATTGCGCATAAGCCCATGATCAGGCGACCCCCGTGCGCCAGCCCGCATCGGGATGGAAGCGCTCGCCGTACTTGCGTTCGAGTTCCTCGAGGCGCGTAACCACGTCGTCGATGCCGCGACTGCGCGCGTAGGCAAGCGGGCCGCCGCGGAAGGGCGCAAAGCCGGTGCCGAAGATCACGCCGGCGTCGAGCAGGTCCGCCTCGTCGATCACTTTTTCACGCAGGCATGCGACGGATTCGTTGAGCATCGGCAGGATGAGCCGGTCAGTGAGATCCGGTGATGCGGCGACGTCCGCGGGCGATGGCTTGATCGGTTTGCCGTCACGCCACTCGTAGAAGCCGCTCCCGCTCTTGCGCCCGAGCCGCTTCGCTGCGACGAGTTTCGCCAGCTGCTCGGGAGCCCGGCGCTTGAACGCCTCCGCGAGGATTCGACCGACGTGCAGGCAAACATCGAGGCCGACCGTATCGGCGAGCTCCACGGGTCCCATGGGCATGCCGAATGCGACCGCAGCGTCATCGATCAACTTGAGGGGGACACGCTCCTCAGCCAGGAACATCGCTTCGTTGAGATACGGCATGAGCACGCGGTTGACGACGAAGCCCGGGGCGCTGTTGCACGGGAGCGGCAGCTTGTCGAGCTTGCGCGTGAACAACGTGGCCGCTTGTCGAACCTCGGGCCGCGTTTCCCGTGAGGCGATGACCTCGACCAGCGGCATCTTGGCGACCGGATTGAAGAAGTGCAGGCCGACGAGCCGGCCGGGATCACTGAGCTCCCCGCTGAGCGTCTCCAGCATGATGCTCGATGTGTTGGTGGCCAGCAGTGCGCCGGGTTTCAAGCGCGGTTCAAGCCGCGAGTAGAGCTCGCGCTTGGCCTGCGCGTTCTCGAATATCGCTTCGACAACGACATCTGCCTTGGTGACGCCATCTCCCGTCAGATCCATCGTGAGCCGCGCCTCGGCTGCGCGCGCAGCAGTTGGATCAGCGAGCTTCTTGGCGAAGAACTCCCGCGCACGATTGAGAGCGGGGCGCACATATTCCTCCGCGCGATCCTGGAGCGTGACGGTCATGCCGCGGGACGCGCACCAGGCCGCAATATCGCCTCCCATGACGCCCGCACCGACGACGTGGACGTGGCGGAATTCGCCGCTGGCCTTGCCGCCGAGACCCTTGAGCCGATCCTGGAGCAGAAAGACTCGAACCAGGTTGCGCGAGGTCTCGGTGCACATCAGCGCGGCGATCGAGCGCGCCTCGGCTTCAATAGCTTCGGGTCCGCGGGCGCCGTGATGCTCCCACAGGTCGATGATGGCGTACGGGGCCGGGTAGTGTTCGCGCCGTGCTTTGCGACGCACCTGCTTGCGCAGGGCGTTGGCGACGAACCCACGAACGGGTGCAACTCCCAGCAGGCTGTCGAGCCAGCCCGCGCTCGAGGGCGAGGGAGACGCCAGGACCAGTGTCTTCGCGCGGGCGCGCAGCTCCGCGGTGGGTGCGAGCTGATCAACGAGCCCGAGTGCAAGCGCCTTGTCTGCCTTGACGGCGCGCCCGGTGAGCATCAGGTCCATCGCAGCGCGCACGCCGATGAGACGGACCGTTCGGACCGTACCGCCGAATCCGGGGTGGATGCCGAGTTGCACTTCCGGCAGGCCAAGACTCACCCGGCCGTCGCTGCTCGCCACCCTGTACCGGCAAGCGAGCGCGAGTTCCAGACCGCCGCCGAGCGCAAACCCGTTGATGGCGGCAGCCGTGGGGCAGGGGAGCGCCTCGAGCCGGTCGAAGACCTTCTGACCTATGCGAATCAGCTGGTACGCCTGCTCTGGATTGCGTAGTCCAGTGAACTCCTTGATGTCGGCGCCAGCTACAAAGCCGCCCGACTTCGCGGAACAGACGATGACGGCAAGCGGTTTCGTGCGCTCGAGCTCCGCAAGCCGCGCGTCGAGCTCGCGCAATACATCCGCCGACAGGATATTGGCCGAGGTTCCGGCCTTGTCGAGAATGAGGAACACAACCCGGTCGGCGCCGGTTTCGACTTGCCACTGATTCGTTTGCGACATGTCGCTGCTCCGGGCGGGGCCGCTCAGCCCGCCTTGCGATCCGCCTGGACGCGGGTGCGCTCCGTGACCTCGAAATCGCAGATCAGCGGCCGGTGATCCGAGAAGCGTACATCCGGCACCTCAAAGTGCGTGACGCGGATGCCGTCGCTGTAGAGCACGAAGTCGAGCTCCTTGCGCGGGCTGCGGCTGGGAAAGGAGGGCATGCCGTTGGCGTTCGCGCTCTTGAGACCCGACGCTCGCATGAAAAGATAGATCTCGTGCTCGCCCCAGAACGTGTTGAAGTCCCCGGCGACGATGACCGGCTTGGCCGTCTGCTGTACGAGCTCGTGCAGGTAGCGCAGCTGGTGGTGGCGGTGCCGAAACTTGAGCGACAGGTGCACGAGGAACACCGCCACTTCGTCGAGCTCGAGCTCGATGATGAGCCGCTTGATTCCGGTATCGAAATAGTGGAATCGCTCACCGTGCACGTGTGGTGCGGCGAGGAACGCGTTGCTCTGCTTGCGCACGATCGGCATGAGCTGGTTGATCGAGCTCGCGCCGTACTTGCATTCGTAGGTGGAGTAATGGCCCAGCGAGTGCGCGATGTGCTCCGCCTGGTTGAGCATGCCGGTGCGGATCGAACCGGTGTCGACTTCGAGCAGACCGACGATGTCCGGATCGCGCGATTTGATGAAGTCCGTGATGCTCTTTAAGACGTGGCGACTGCTGCGCAGGTACCCGGCACCCGGCAGCGGCAGGTGGAAGGCCGGGCCGGTACCAGTGGCATAGCGGATGTTGTAGACGAGCAGGCGCATCGATTCCCCGTCAGGCGGAGGCAAGTTCGCAAAAACCGCGCAATGCTACACTACTTCAACTGGGCCAAGCGGGAGGCCGACCCGTGTCACAGCGCAACCCTTACAAGCTGTTCGTCAGCCACGCGTGGGAAGATGACGAGGATTATTTCCGCGTGTTCGAGTTCCTGGAGAGTGACCCCAACTTCTACTACCAGAACTACAGCACGCCCGACAAAAGGCCCGCATCCGGCGACAAGGAGGCGCTGCGCGAGGATCTCCGCAAGCAGATCGCCCCGGTCGAAGTCGTGATCGTGCCGAGCGGGTTGTGCCGCAAGCATGGCGATCTGATCCTGTTCCAGATGAACTATGCCAAGGCGTCGGACAAGCCCGTGCTGTTGCTCGAGCCGTACGGCATTCAGATGCAGATTCCGAAAGCGATCAGGGACCTCGCCGACCAGGTGATCGATTGGGACAAGCGCACGCTGGTGGACGCGATCAGACACCAGGCGCGCCATGAAGACACGCAACGCTGGGACACGATCGAGTTCAAACTCGATTGAGCGAGAGAGAGAAGAGGGCGCTGCGAGGACGTTTCTGTGAATCAGACCGGCCCGCGCATTCGCCTGCGGGCCGTTCGCGCGGATGGAAAAGCGTGGTGCGATGACATCCCTGTGAACTGGACCGGCCCATACATCCATGTACGGGCGTTCGCGCGGATGGAAAAGCCTGCTGCGATTACATCCCTGTGAATCATGCCGGCCGATGCATCCGTGCATCGGCGTTCGGCCGGATTGATGGCACATTAAGTGCCGTCAATAAAGGCACCGGCCTCACCCCTCCGCAACGTAGAGTTGCACTACCGGCGCTGATGTTGAGGTGCGCGTGTTCATCTGCGTGCGGGCGACGATGCCCAGCATGTTCACGATTTGCACCGCGTAGCGGTTGGCGTCATCGTCCGACATCTTGCGCACGGTGGCGCGCACCGCGTCTTCACCCGGCAGTGGCCGCACTGCGCGCATCGCGCGACAGAAGTTGGAGAAATCCTCGCGAATCTCTTTGGGCAGCTGGTCGTCGCTCAACGCGGCCAGATGATTGACGTACGCGCCGAACAGGCGCTGCTTGATCGGACCAGAGCCAGCAAGCTCGACGGTCGCCGAATGAAACTTCTCCCAAGTGCTCAACATTGGTGCACCCCCGCCAAGGAAGTACCTGAGCGCGAAAACGCGCGTGTCACATGTCCCGCGAATCTCAGGTGACGCTTGAGTTGTTGTTGTTATAAGGATTTGTTAGGCATCAACGAGCTGCACACGAAATATACACCAGCTTCTGTCAAACGCAACGCTCAAGAAGTGGTCACCGCCTGATGCTCGGCCGGTCTGCCCGGACTCCGGTAGCCGAAAAACTGGCCTTTTCGCGCACTGCTGCGTCGCTGGTGGCCGGACGGGATGGGCGCGACGGCTGTCGGCGCAGTCTTCAACTACAAGTGATCGTATGCCAATAACATATTGAATATCTTATAGAAAGAAGTGGCTAACGCCGCGATCCGGTGGCGCAACCCGGCGCGGAGACTTCAGAACCGTAGCTGCCAGCGGACGGCAGCGCGTTCGGCGGCGAGCTCAAGGGCCAGCGAGGCGCGGGGATCAGCGTCGAGCCCCATGAATGCGTCATTGATGAACGATGCGAGAAAATTGCCGAGGGCGATGCTGAAGAGCGTGTCGGAAGGATAATGCCAGCCAGCCTCGATGCGGGCCCAAGACGTGCCGATCGTCAGTGCATCCAGCCCGGCGTCCAGCGCCCGTCGCGTGCCATCGCTCAGATCCATCGCGCGCAGGTTGCGCGAGGCGAGTTGCGTATGGACGGCCGCCGCTGAAGTGTGGCCGGAAGGAAAGCTCTCACGCCCGAGGCCATTGGGACGCTCACGATCGGTGCTCGCCTTGAGCTCCTGGGTGGCCAAGCTGGTGAGCCAGCCGGCTGTGCCTCCCACAAGGTAACCCTTTGCCTTGTTCTCCAGCCATTGGGTTGCGTCTGTGCCACTCGGCGCGGTCAGCACACTTGCGTGATAAGCAACCGTCGAGGCCGACTTCAGATCGTCGCTTAAGCGCTCAGCGTTCTGCTGCGAGCCGAACACCGGCGTGTTCTCGCGCGCCCAGTCCGATACCTTGCGATCCCATGAGTCGATCTGAAACACACCGGTTCCGAGCAGGGGCACCCAGACCCAGGGGTCCCGTGCGGCACCGATCGCCGAAGTCTTGATCCGGTCCCATCCTGGGCGGTACGTCGCATCCTCACCCCAGCCGCGGCCGTTCGGTAAGGTCGTACAGCCGCAGAGCAGGAGAACCCCGAGTAGCGCGGCGAGGCCGTAACACCGCAGCCGCGCCGCATTGCGCGAGTGCAGCGATGTCGAACCAGAGGTATCCATATCGGGGCAAGATACACGGCGAACGGCCGCTAGCGGCATTCACGGGCTGAACGCAGGGCGCCTCCTACTTCGTATAATGTATATTATGGTAAAT
>DATBVX010000269.1:0-10453 GCA_036515135.1 Steroidobacteraceae bacterium | reverse complement strand
ATCGCGCGCTTCGGTGGGCGTGAGCAATTGCATCTCGAGGCCGAAGCTACGCGCCGTGGTTGCCTGGCGCTTTACCTCGGTCCAGCGTTCCGCATTGCAGGCGAGCCTAAGCCCGCCGTTTCTCTTCCAGCCCGTCGCGAGTCCGGTTTCCGATTCGAGCTTGTCGTAGAGCGCAACCGAGTAACCCAGGAGTTGCGTCACGTTGGCGTTGCTGCGGAGTTGCCCGACCAAGCCGGCCGCGTGCCAAGTCGATCCACACGAGAGTTTTCCGCGTTCGATCAAGATGCAGTCGGTGATGCCCATTTTGCCCAGGTGATAGGCGACCGAGCAGCCCACGATGCCGCCGCCGACGATGACGATCTTCGCGGAGCGGGGCAGTTCGGTCACGAGTCGTCCATCTCCTCAAACTCTGCGAGCGCCGACTCGAATCGCGCAAGGTTTGCGGCCGTGTAGGCGGCGTAATCGAATTCAATCTTTGAGTGGATCTCCGACACCATGCTCCACATCGTCTCGCGCAGAAGCGAGGCTGCGGTCATGGCGACGAAGCGGCGGGCCAGTTCGTCGTCGAGTGGCCGCTCGAAATAAGCCTCGATCAGGCGCTGGCTCAAGTCATCTGGAAACTCATTGTTCGAAGCGAGCCCGCCAAGATCGAAGAGCGGCGTATTGAAGCCGGCGTACTCCCAGTCGACGACCCATAACCGCGCGCCGTCGTCGATGAAATTGCTCGCCAGCAGATCGTTGTGGCCGAAGACGATGTCGACGGGGCCGAGCGCTTTCTCCAGACGTGCGGCAGTGGCGCGCAAGTCGGGCAGTCGGGCGAGGTGGCGGCTGTTCCCTGCGGTGAGTGTATGGGCGTAGTCGCGCACGACATGGAACACCCAGAACATCGGCGCCGGCCCGCGCAGGTGTTGGGGAATGCCGCGATGGCAGCGCTTGATGAGGTCGACGATTTGGTCGAGATTGCGCGGATCACGTACATCGGCCGGCGAAAACGTCCGCCCCGCGACGAAATCGAGCACCAGCGCGCCGGGTTCGGCATGAACGACCGCCGGCGCGATGCCCGCCGCATGCGCCGCGCGACTCGCCGCCAGTTCATTCGCCCGCACGATGCCGTGCACCGGAATGTCAGCGCCGATCCGCACGAAATAGCGCCGGCCCTGGTCGACGACGCTGAAATTCATGTTGGTGATGCCACCAGCGAGTGGCTCGGGCTCAACCAGGCCATGCCAGCAGGAGAGGCTGGCGGCAAGTGAGACAGGTACCGGGTTTGCCTTATTGGCCATTTGAGACAGGTACCGGGTTTGCCTTATTGGCCATTCGCGGAGTTTCTCGACAATGTGGGCGCGACGCGATCACGGCAACCTGCGCTCCGGCTTCGCCCGATAAGGGGCAAGGATGCCCAGACCGCCTCGACTTCACGTTCCCGGCGCCTCCTATCACGTCGTCCTGCGTGGCAATCACCAGGAATCGTTGTTCGGTAGTGCGACCGACCGCCGCGTGCTCAATGACATCGTCGCCGAGGTTTTGGCGCAATACGACTGTCGCATCCATGCCTTCTGCTGGATGACGAGTCACCTGCACGCGTTGGTGCAGATCGCCGACCGGCCGCTCGGCACTGTCATGCAGCGCGTCGCCATTCGCTACTCCCGCTACCGACACAAGTCGCTCGACACGAGTGGGCATCTGTTCGAGAGACGCCACAAGGCAAAACTGGTCGATGTCGACGCGTATTTCCTGACACTCCTTCGGTACATTCATCTGAACCCCGTGAAGGCCGGGATCGTCAATGATCCCGTTGACTATCCGTGGTCTTCGCACCGGGCCTTCCTCGGCGCGGAGTCCATTTCGTGGTTGACGACTGATTTCGGCCTATCACTTTTCTCATCCGACCTTGTGCAAGCGCGCGCCGCTTACAAGAGGTTCATCCTAGAGCCCTGCAAAGGCGAAGATGAAGACCTTGAAAACGAGTCACACCCCGACGACTCCCGGATTCTCGGCACCGATCAGTTCGTCGCCAGGATTCCAGCCACGCCGTACAAGCCGCGTAGTACATTGACGCTCGACCAACTCGCTGAATCCCTCTGCGCCGAGCATCACATCAATGCTCAGCTGTTACGCTCACCCTCGCGAGCCCGGCGTCTTGCGTCAATCCGTGCCAATTTCAGCGCGCAAGCTATTGAACAACGCATCGCGACTCTCTGCGAGGTTGCTCGCTTCCTCGGTCGCGACCCGTCCTCGCTCGCTAGACTACTGGCACGTCACGAATCGAAACGGGAACGTGAATAAGGCACATATGGCAAACCCGGTACCTATTCACGTCAGTCCAAGTCTCTTCTTCATCCTACCAGCCGACGCCGTCATCAGGCGGTCCGCGATCATGGCGATCATGGCGACGCCGATGCCGGCCATCAGGCCACGGCCGACGTCGGCTTTGACGAGCGCGATGTAGACCTCTTGGCCGAGGTCGCGCGTGCCGACGAGCGCGGTGATCACGAGCATCGACAGTGCCAGCATGATGGTCTGGTTGATGCCCAACATGATGGACGGCAGCGCGAGCGGCAGGCGCACACGAATTAGCACCTGGCGCTTGGTCGCACCCATCGCCGTCGCCGCTTCGACAAGACCCGGATCGACTTCGCGGATGCCGAGTGCCGTGTAGCGGATCGCTGGCGCCAGCGCATAGAGAATGATCGCAATCATCGCCGTGAAGTCGCCGACGCGGAACAGCATCACGACCGGAATCAGATACACGAAGCTCGGCAGCGTCTGCAGCGTGTCGATCACGACCTCGACGACGCGCCAGAGCCGATTGCGCGTGCCGGAAGCAATGCCGATCGGGATGCCCATCGCGATCGCGAGCACCACCGAAACGCCGGTGAGATACACGGACACCATCGCCGGCTGCCAGAGACCGGTGAAGGCGATCGTGAGCACAAAGGCACCGGCGATGATTGCACGCCGCGTCCCAGCGATCGAGAGCGCGGCGACAGCAACGCAGAAGGCGAAAAAAGGCCAGGGCTGGGCGAGCAGGAAGCGCTTCACCGGGATCATGAAGTTCAACAGGATCACCGTCTTGATCGCCTCGAACGTGTCGAAGAAGTTGACGTTGAGCCACTTCACGACGTCATCCCAGAAAACGCCGGTCGACAAGGTCCACGCCTCGGGATAGTGGCGCAACGGCTCGACCCAAAGCGCCGCGACCCACAGCGCGATGACAATGCCCACAACAATCCAAGCGACAGGTACCGGGTTTGGCTTATTGGCCATTTGGGGCAAATGGCCAATAAGCCAAACCCGGTACCGTGCGCGCGGATTCCGGCGCACGTCGAGTGCCCGCTGTGCATAGGCCTGGCTGATGCGGTCGAGGGTGATCGCGAGCACCACGATCGCGGTGCCGGCCTCGAGACCGCCGCCGATGTCGAGCTGGCGGAGCGATGCCAGCACGTCGTAACCCAAACCGCCCGCGCCGATCATCGACGCGATGATCACCATATTGAGCGAGAGCATGATGACCTGGTTGACCCCAGTCATGAGCGGCCCGCGCGAGGCTGGGATCAACACCTTGGTGACGAGCTGACGCGACGTGCAGCCCGCCATGCGCCCGGCCTCGACCAGTTCGGTCGGCACGGCGGAGAACGCCAACAGGGTCACGCGCGCCATCGGGGGCAAGGCGTAAGTGATCGTCGCGAGCAGCGCCGCCACCGGGCCGAAGCCGAACAGGAACAGGATCGGCAGCAGGTACGCGAAAATCGGCACCGTCTGCATGGCATCGAGGATCGGATTCAGCACCTTGTTGAACCGCGTCGAACGATGCGCCGCGATTCCGAGCAGGAGTCCGCCCGCCACGCCAAAGGGCACTGCGATGACGATCGAGGCGAACGTCAGCATCGCGCTCTGCCACTGCCCGAAGACGACGAGATATCCCGCGGCGCCGGCCGCGAGTGCCGCCAAGCGAATCCCGCCTGCATGCATGGCGATGGCGCACGCGGCGATCCATGCGGCGAGCCACGGCAAGGGCGGTATGAGTTCGACCGCCGCCGATCCATGGCCCTGCGTGAATCCGCGTGAAAAGATCGCGGTTGCGAGCGACAGTGGCTGATCGAGCAGGAACGAAATGAACCGCGTCGCCTCGCTGAATGTGAACAGCCCGAAGTTCGCGGTCTCGATCAACCATTTCATCGCCGTTGAGATCCACGCCTGCACTGGCACCCGAAGCTCTGGCGGCAGCTCGAGCATCCAGTCCGGCGGTTTGGCGGCCGGCAGCAACGCGAACGCGAGTGCAATCACGAGCGCGCCGAACCAGAAGAGCCGCATCCACGGCACGGACGGACGCGCCGGCGGCGCAACTGCATGAGCGACCGCGCGCATCAGCCCTCGCTCGAGCGCACGCCCACCAGGACCCTCATTACTGCGGCCCGGTCGACCAGCCCGATGACGCGCCCCTGTTCGATCACGGCGAACGGCCGCCCGTCCGCATCGAGCGCCGCGGCGAAATCACAAACCTTGGTGGTGGCATCGACGCTGCCGCCGACTTCCGCCGGACCAGTGGTCGCCCGCATGATCGCGCGTGCCGACAGGATCTTGGCCCGCGGCGCATCGCGCGTGAAGTTCGCGACATAGTCATCCGCCGGCGAGACGATCAGATCCTCCGCCGTGCCGATCTGAATGATCCGTCCGTCGCGCATGATGGCGATGCGATCGGCCAAGCGAATCGCCTCGTCGAAGTCATGCGTGATGAACACGATCGTCTTCTGCAGCAACCCCTGCAAACGAATGAATTCATTCTGCATTTCGCGCCGGATCAAGGGATCCAGCGCCGAAAACGGTTCATCGAGGAACCACAACTCCGGGCCGACCGCGAGCGAACGCGCAATGCCGACCCGCTGCTGCTGGCCACCCGACAATTCCCGCGGCACGTAATACTCGCGCCCCTCGAGACCCACGAGCGCGATCATCTCCCTCGCGCGCGCCTCGCGCTTTGCCCGCTCGACGCCCTGAATCGCGAGCGGGAACGCCACGTTGTCGAGCACGGACAGATGCGGCATGAGCGCGAAGTGCTGGAACACCATGCCCATGCGATGCCGTCGGAGCTCGATCAGCTCCTTCTCCGGCACGGCGAGGAGATCGCGACCGTCGAACAGGATTTCGCCCGCGGTCGGTTCGATGAGGCGTGACAGGCAGCGAACGAGCGTCGACTTGCCCGAGCCCGAGAGCCCCATGATGACGAATATTTCGCCGGCCCGGACGTCGAGGCTGACGTTGGCGACGGCGGCGATCAGACTTGCGCTACGAATCTCCTCCGGCGTGGGCGGACCCCGCCGCGCCCCCAGGAAACTCCCCGCCCCTTCTCCATAAAGCTTCCAGACGGAGCGGCATGAAAGCTTGTTCGCATCCGGTACCGGGATTGCCTTATGTGCCTTGTTCACAATTCGCGCGCATCCGGTACCGGGATTGCCTTATGTGCCTTGTTCACAATTCGCGGTTTCGTAATGACCGACCGTCATACTGAAACGGCAAAAGGCCAATATGGCAATCTCGGTACCGGCGGCGCGCCGAAAAGGCGAATGACCAATAAGCCGTGTCCGGCACCGACCGGATTATTCGGCGATCCAGCCTTTCCAACGCGCCTCGTTCGCGGTGATCCAGGCCGCGACCACGTTCTCGACCTTCTTGCCGTCGATATCGACCTGCGTGATCAAGCTGCCCATTTCGTCGTTCTCGATCTTGAAGTTCTTGATGGTCTTGTACGCGCCCGGCCACTTGTCCTTGACGCCCGACCACGCTGCGATCCAGATCGGCCCGCGCGGCTTGCCGCAGTCATGGGTGGCAGTGGGGTTGATGCCCCACGCCGGATCCGTGTAGCAGGCCTTCTCGTATTTCGGGAACTCGACCCACTCGCCCTTGTACTTGAGCGGCGCCCAATGCGGCGCGTACACCCAGAGCAGCACCGGCGCCTGTCTCTGATAGGCCGACTCAAGCTCGGCAAAGAGCGCGGCATCGGTTCCAGCATGGACGAGCTCGAACGGCATCTCGAGCGCCGCGATGCGCTCCTCGTCGAATCCGCCCCAAGTCACGGGCGCGCCCAGATACCGGCCCTTCGGCGCCGTCTCCGCTGTCGAGAAAGCCTCCGCGCAGCCCTTGAGCGCCTGCCAATCGGGCAGCCCCGGGCATTTCTCCTTCATGTATTCGGGATACCACCACTCCTCGATCGCGAGCATGCCGGTCTCGCCCAGGTTTTCGACGTTGCCCGTGGCAACCGCTTCGTCTAAGGCTTCCTGGCCGGTCGTCGCCCAGATCTCCATCGCGACATGCAGGTCGCCCGTCTTCAACCCCGCGAATTGCGCGAGATAGTCGGCCGGCACGTATTCAACCGGTTGGCCCGCCTTTTCCAGCACCGAGCCCATGATCCGCGTGGTGATGAGCTGGCCGGTCCAGTCGTGCAACGTCAGCTTGATCGGTGTCTTTTCCGTGGGCTTGACGCAGCTGGCCAAGGCGACGCCGAGCCCGACAAGCGCCGCCGCGATGGCAAAAGTCTTCAGGCGCTGAATCATAGCGATGCCCGTCCCCCGACTCTGCGGTGTTTTGTTTATGCTGCGGGCTTTCATAGTCCGCGAACCCCACCGGGACTGTCAACTTCATGACCGACGAACACTTGAAACAACTGCTCCAAACCGCCGTCGACGCCGCACTCGCCGCATCGGTCTGCATCAAGAAGTACTTCGGCAGTCTCGAGCTCGGCGTGCAGCAGAAACGCGACGGCTCACCGGTGACGCTCGCCGATCAGGAAGCCGAAGCCGTGATCCGCACTCATCTCTTATCTAACGCTGCGATCGGACCGTTGGACATTCTGGGCGAGGAGCAAGGCCTCACCGGCCAGGGCACGCGTTGGCGCTGGACGGTGGATCCGATCGACGGCACCCGCTCCTTCATTCACGGCATACCGCTCTTTGGAACGATGCTCGCGTTGCAGGACATGAACGATGAGCGGCCCGTGTTGGGAGTCATTCATCTCCCCATGCTCGGGCTCACGTATGCGGGCGCCAAAGGACAGCGCGTCACGTGCAATGGAAAGGCATTGCGCTTGCCGGAGGCGGTGTCGATTGAAGACGCGATCATCGGTGTGGGCGATGTGGCGCAGTTTGTCGCGACAGAGCGGTACGAGGATCTGCGTCGACTGGCGACGATGCATGGCTACGTGCGCGCCTACACGGATTGTTTCGGTCACGGCCTGGTCGTCAGCGGCGCGCTCGGCGCGATGATGGACCCGGCCTTGAATCCCTGGGACATCCTGCCGACACAGGCGCTCATCGAGGAAGCGGGCGGGATGATCCTGCTCCGCCCCTCGCAAGTGCCGGGCAAGGTGGACTCCCTATTCGGCAATCGCGCGCTCGTCCAGCACCTCGCCCACGAACTCTCTTTCTAGCCATCTTCCCCCTCTCCCGTCTGGGGAGGGCCGGGGTGAGGGGTTCTAATATGCCGGCATCGACCACTTCTGCCGCGTCGCCACGAACTCCGGCAAGGCCTCACACCGCGCCACGAACGCGCGCAACGCAGGGTAATCCACCGGCTTGAACTCCGCGGCCAGCGAATCGGTGAGCAACGTGAAGAAGCAGGTCACCTGGATGTCGGCCCGCGTCATCCGCCCGCCGACCAGCCACGGCGTGGCACCGTTCTGCACCACGTACCGTTCCAGTTCCGCGAGCGCCGCGTGCATCTGCATCCGGCAGCGATCGAGCCACGGCTCGTGCCACTTCTCTTGCGGGCGATAGATGCGCTCATACATCTGGTCCCTGCCCTTCTCCGTCGCGCCGGTCCCGATCGCGATGAGCCGCAGCGCCGTTCGCCGCTCGCGACCGGACTTGGGCAGCAACGCCCGCTCAGCTCCCGCCCGCTCATCGAGATAATCGAGAATCGCCGACGTCTCCATCAGCGCCTCGCCATCGTCCAGCACCAGGGTCGGCACCCGCCCGAGCGGGTTGTGCCGGCGGATTTGGTCGAAGTCCTTGCCCACCGACCAGTTCAAGTGCTCGTACGGCATCCCGTAGAGCTTCATGCTGATGGCCACGGGCCGCACGAACGGCGAGTCATACATTCCAATGAGTTTCATCGTTCTCTCTCTACTTTCATTGTTCCCCTTCTCCCCTCTTGGGGAGAGGGCTGGGGTGAGGGGTTCTCCTCATCCTCTCTTCTCGCGCATCATACCGCCGCCCCTCTCCCGCCCAGGAGCACTCCATTTCCCGCGAAGACGAAATCGCGCAACTCCTCACCGATCTCCGCGACGGCCAGCGCGAAGCCCTCGCCCGTCAGCATGAACATCTCGAGCTCGCGCGCACCGAAGCCGCACGCATGCGCCGCACCGCCGAGGAATCAGTCGCGCTTCAGCTCACTGCCATCGAGCGTATGAAACGCGTCAGTCGCATTGTGGTGCCGATCATCGTCGTGCTCATCGGACAGGTAGTGTGGCTTATCGTGAAGTACCGGATACTCTGACCGGGTGTCAGCCAGTCTCAAGCGGGCCATTCTTTAAGATCGCAAATTGCGATCTTAAGGCTGCCGCCTCTTCCTCTTCACACGATACGCCGCGGCAGGCTCGCGGATGAGCAAAGCGGGCGGAATGTTCAGTTTCTCGTAGAGCGCGCGAATCATCGGCAGCGTGAGTGGACGTTTGCGCGCCAGCACCTCAGACGCTCGATTCTTGCCTCCGAGCAGATCCGCAATGTCCTTCTGTCGCAGACCCTGCTGTTCCATACGGAAGATGAGGGCATCCACGGGGTCAGGCTTGCTAAAGGCGAACTTGCTCTTCTCGTAGTCCTCGACCAGCTTCGCGAGCAGTTCCAGTCGCGCGCCGGCTGGCGATTCGGGACCGGGATCCTGCGCAGCGAGCTTCTCAATCTCCGCACGATATCGTCGGTACCGGGCGTCCGTCTTGATGATTCGAAGATCCATAAGCACTATCCCGTTACCGCTTTCTGCTACGACGTCCATACTCGGCATGCGTGCCAATCCATTTCACAACGACAACCGCTGTCTTGTACGCCACCGCTATTTCCAGCCGATAATCATTCCCCTTGACGTTGAAAATGACCGTATTGCCAGCCAGGAAGCTCACCGAGGCGTAGCGACGCTTGATCTCATGAGGCGTCGTCCACGAGGCTGCCTCGGCCTCTGCCAGCCAGTTTTCGACCCAACGGCGTGCATCAGAATGCTTTTGGCAGAACGCATCGAGTTTGCTGCGTCCGACAACCCGCATGAACCCACCGTTAGGCCTTGGAGCGCAAACACTACCATGTAGTTCCCACGATGGGAACTCGACTGACGCTACCCGAGGCCAGGCTTTAAGGTCGCATTTTGGGGATGGGTAAGGAAATTCTGTTGATGATGTGATGCACAAAGACGGGTTTTCGGCCACAGAGCGCGAGCTTTCTGGGGTAACTCGCATGCATGCAATCGAAGCATGCGAAGTCACCGTGTTGCGGAGCTCGTGTTCGGCGATTTGGTCCGCGGCGTCGACAGTGTGTGCAGTGTGGACACACATGGACCGTCCGGCCGAGGAAGCGAGGCCGTCCGATTCACCGCACCTCAGCAGCCGTTCTCCACCGGGTACTCGTAAAGGGCTGCACCCTCAGTCAGCTCTTCTCCAGGCGCACAGGCGTAGCACTGCCAGCGTATCGCTATCGATTCCGTCAGGCGCTGAGACGGCTTGTCGCGCGACCCAGTCCGCAGAGGATCCCGCGCGGGCCACTGGTACTGCTGGCCGACGGTCTATGGTTCGAGTTCGATGGAGTACCGTGGGTTCTGTACCTGGCCGCGCTCAAACCCTGTCGAGGTAATCAAGCCATCTTCCTTGGTCCACTGCTGCTACCCGGCAAGGAAGGTGCTTCGCGTTGGCAGCAGGCCCTGGCGGCTATCCCACCAACGGCCAGGCGCCGTATACAGGCAATGGTCGTGGATAATTTGCCTGGAATGCGCAAGCTTGCCCATCAGCACCAGTGGGTATTGCAGCTGTGTCATTTCCACTTGCTTCTGAAACTACTGGCGCGACGCGGCAGGGTGCGCTACGCCCTGCGCGGTGGTCGGGTGCGCGAGGAGATTCACCAACTCATCCGTAATGCTCTGCAACTTCCCGACGGCCCTCGCTTGTCGCGAACGCTCGAGCGCCTGAGGCACTTGTCGCATGGTGACTGCGGAACCCTGCGCATCCAAACCACGGTCCGCGAGTTCCTGGTGAACCTACAGTTCTACCGTTCGTACTTCATTCACCCAACTCTCGGCTTGCCGCTCACCACCAACGCCGTCGAGTCCATGTGCCGCCTCCTTCGAGAGATGTTTCGCAGCAGTCGAGCTGGCTCCAATCCGGCCTCCGTACTGCTCTGGGCGACAGCGTGCATTCGCCTGCGACCAACCCTCAAGTGCAACGGGCATTCCCTCAACAGAAAATCTTGACCCATCCCCA
>DATBVX010000268.1:0-5934 GCA_036515135.1 Steroidobacteraceae bacterium | reverse complement strand
GGTTGAAAGTTGACAGTGATGAAGGCATTCGGTCCTCTTGTCTGCCAACTGCCAACTGCCAACTGCCAACTGCCAACTGCCAACTGCCAACTGTCAACCGCCAACTTTCATCCTTCCCATGTCCCGCACCATTCATTGCGTCGTTCTCGGTCGTGAGGCTCCCGGCCTCGACTATGTTCCGTATCCAGGCGAGCTCGGCAAACGCATTTACGAAAACGTCTCGAAGGAAGCCTGGGCGCGCTGGGTGGCGCATCAAACGACACTCATCAACGAGTACCGCCTGACGCCGATCGAGCCAAAAGCGCGCAAGTTCCTCGAAGGCGAGATGGAGAAGTTCCTGTTCGGCGGCGGTTCGGCGAAGCCGGCGGAGTTTGTGGAAAAGGAGTGATGGGTGAGTCGTGAGTAGCAAGCGTCAACTCTCTCCACACCGCACACCCCTCACCCCTCACTACTCACTTTCCACCTTCGGCTTGAATGCCTCGGCGAGTTCCTGCTGCTTCCTCGGCGGCACCGGTTCGTAATGGCTCAGGTCCATCGTAAAGCTGCCTTCGCCACCGGTGAGTGACTTGAGGCGCGACTGATAGCCGTTGAGCTCGGCGAGTGGCACGAGCGCGCTGATTGAAACGCGTCCGCCCTGCAACGCGCTGTTGCCGCTGATGCGGCCGCGTTTCGTGGCGAGATCGCCGGTGATATCGCCCATCGCACCGGCAGGCGAGGTGATCTCCACGCGCACGATGGGCTCGAGCACGATCGGGTTCGCCTTCTGAATTGCGTCGATGAACGCCTTGCGGCCCGCCGACACGAACGCGACTTCCTTGGAGTCCACCGGGTGGTGCTTGCCGTCGTACACGATCACGCGCACGTCGTGCAGCGGGTACCCCGCGATCGCGCCTTCCGTCAGAACCTGGCGTACGCCCTTCTCGACCGCCGGGATGAACTGGTTGGGGATCGTTCCGCCCCTCACCCCGTCCACGAACTCGAAGCCGCCGCCGCGCTCGAGCGCCTCGATGCGCAGGTACACCTCGCCGAACTGCCCGGCGCCACCGGTCTGTTTCCTGTGACGGCAATGCCCCTCGGCCTTGCGCGTGATCGTCTCGCGATACGGAATGCTGGGCGGGTGCGTCTTGACGTGCACACCGTAACGCTCGGTCATCCGTTCGAGCATCACGCGCAGGTGCAGTTCGCCCATGCCATACAGCACGGTCTCGTTGAGCGCCGCATGATGCTCGAGTCGCACACACGGATCCTCGGCCACGAGCTTGTGCAGGGCATCCGAGAGGCGCTGCTCTTCGCCGCGCCGCTCGGGCTCGATCGCGACGCCCAGCATCGGCGGCGGGAAGCTGATCGACCTCAGGTGAAACTGATCTTCGTCGTGCGAGTCGTGCAGCACCGCGTCGAAGTGCAATTCGTCGACCTTCGCCACCGCGCAGATGTCCCCGGGGACCGCGCTGCTCGTCTCGACATGATCCTTGCCGAGAAGTCGGAACAGATGCGCGATCTTGATCGGCTTGCGCCCGTCGCCGACGAACAACTGGCTGCCCGGACGCACGGTGCCCTGGTGGACGCGAAAAATGCCGAGCTTGCCGACGAACGGATCGATGGTGACTTTGAAGACGTGCGCGATGACATGCTTGGCCGGATCCGGAACGACCGCGACCTGTTCGGCGGTGTCGCCGGCGCCCTGGAGAAATGGCGGTGGATTGCCCTCAGTTGGGTTCGGCATCAGGCGGCGAATGATTTCCAGCAGCTCGCGTATGCCCGCACCCGTTTCCGCCGAAACGAAACACACCGGGATGAGATGCCCCTCGCGCAGCGCCCGCTCGAACGGATCGTGTAGTTGCTGCGGATTCAATTCTTCGCCCTGCTCGAGGTAGAGCGCCATCAGCTCCTCGTCGAGCTCGACGACCTGGTCGATGATTTCGGTATGCGCGCTCTCGGGCGAGGAGAAATCGGTGAGTCCGCCGTGTGGCTGGAAGAAACAATCGACCACCCTGGCGCCATTCTCCGCTGGCAGATTGAGCGGCAGGCATTCACGTCCGAACAACTCGCGGACCTGCTTCAACACGTCGGCCGGCTTGGCTTCGCGGCTGTCGATCTTGTTGATGATCACGAGCCGGCAGAGCTCGCGCTCGTGCGCAAAATCCATCATGCGTTGCGTCACCGGCTCGACGCCGGTGACAGCGCTCACCACGACCGCCGCCGTTTCCACGGCTTCAAGCACGCTCAAAGCGCGGCCGAGGAAGTCGGGAAAGCCCGGCGTATCGAGCAGATTGACCCGTTGCTCGCCATTCTCGAAGGTGCAGATTGCCGCATCGAGCGAGTGCTGCAGCTTCTTTTCCTGTGGGTCGAAATCGCACACCGTGGAGCCGCGAACCAGGCTTCCCTTGGCGCGAATCGCACCCGCTTCGAGCAGGAGCGCCTCCGCGAGCAGTGTCTTGCCGGCGCCCGCATGACCGACGAGCGCCAGGTTACGAATGTCAGATGTGTTGTTCGCCATGTGGATTCCCCTCGCCGACAACCAGCAGCTGGACGCTGAAGCTTTGCGCCTCGTCCATCCAGACGTCACGCACGACGAGCCCCGCGTCGGCCGCCATCGCCGCAAACTGGCCGCAGTCGTATTTGTGACAGCTTTCCGTCCAGATCGATTCGCCCGCCTCAAAACCGATCTCGACGCCCCGAATTTGAACGCGTTGCAAGCATCGGCTCACGAGCCGCATCTCGATGCGGCTGTGCTCCTCGACCCACGGCGCCCGGTGCTCGAACCCATCGAGATCGAAATCGGCGCCGAATTCGCGGTTAAGCCGTGCAAGCAGATTGAGATTGAAGGCCGCCGTCACGCCTGCCGCGTCGTTGTAGGCGGCCTCGAGCACTGCACGGGACTTGCGCAGATCAGCGCCCACCATTACCAGTCCACCCCTGCCGGCGAGGCCCGCCATCATGCGCAGCAGCGCAACCGCTTCCTCGCGATCGAAGTTGCCGATCGTCGAGCCCGGAAAGAACACCAGCGTGCTCCGAATTGGAATGGAAGCCTCGGGCAGATCGAAAGGCTGAGTGAAATCCGCGCACACCGGCAGGATCTCGATACACGGATAGCGCACAGTCAGCGCTCGCGCGGCCGCCATCAGATGAGAACGTGAGATATCCACGGGCACGTAGGCTGCCGGCGCAACGAGCGCGTTGAGAAGGATGTGCGTCTTCAGGCTCGAGCCACTACCCGGTTCGACCAACCTGACGCCTGGACCGAGGCGTCGAACGAATGGTGGCGCGTGAGCCTCGAGGATCGCGGCCTCGGTACGCGTCAGGTAGTACTCTGGAAGCTCACAGATGCGATCGAAAAGCTCCGAGCCGCGCTCGTCGTAGAAGAATTTTGGGTACAGGTATTTTTGCGGCGCCCTGAGCCCCGTGAGGATTTCCGCGAGCAGCAGATCGCTGGCGGGCGCCGCCGCGGTACCTGAGCAAATTGCGGCGGCTGTCGGACTCATGCCGAACCCTTCGCAAGACGGATGCCAGCGAATTGCCAGCGCATTTGCGGGTAGAAAAAGTTGCGGTAGGTCGAGCGAATGTGCGTCGCGGGCGTCGCGCACGAGCCGCCACGCAACACGAACTGGTTGGCCATGAACTTGCCGTTGTATTCACCGAGCGCGCCGCTGAGCGGGCGATAGCCGGGGTAGGGCGAGTAGGCGGAAGACGTCCATTCCCAGAGGTCGCCAAAGAGCTGCGACATCTTTCGCTCTTGCCCCCTCTCCCGCTCACGGGAGAGGGTTGGGGTGAGGGCTCCACTCCCTCTCCCGCTTGCGGGAGAGGGCGGGGTGAGGGCTGCCTTCGGATGCAACGCCCCACTCTCCAGAAAATTGCCCTCAATCGGCTCGCGGCTCGCGATGACCTCCCATTCCGCCTCCGTCGGCAAGCGCGCGCCTGCCCAGCGGGCAAAGGCATCGGCTTCGTACCAGCTCACGTGACAGGCCGGCGAGTCCGGAACAAGCGAACGCACACCTTCCAGCGTGAACTCCGAATCCAGCGACTCGGACCAGTAGAGCGGCTGCGTCCAGCTCTGCGACTGCACCGTCGCCCAGCCATCCGACACCCAGAGCTCAGGGCGCCGGTAGCCTCCATCGCGGATGAACTCGAGGTACTCAGCGTTGGTGATGAGTCGCTCGGCAAGTCTGAATCCGGCGAGGAAAACGCGATGACGTGGCGTCTCGTTGTCGAAGCAGAAACCCTCGCCGGAATGCCCGATTTCGTAGATGCCCTCGGGCCACGAATGAAACCCGATTTCTCCCTCTCCTGCTCTGGCGGGAGAGGGTTGGGGTGAGAGCTCCTCTCCCTCTCCCTCTCCCTCTCCCGCTCGCGGGAGAGGGTTGGGGTGAGGGCTCTTTGCTCGATACGCCGGCTTGAACGGGTTGCACCAGAAGAGATGTTTCACATCCGTCAGGATCAACTCCTGATGTTGCTGCTCGTGCTGCAGCCCGAGTTCCACCACGCTCTCGATCTCGGGTCGCCCGCCACGCGTGTGCAGCAGTCGATCGACGTGCTCATCGACATACTCGCGGTAGGCACGGACCTCATCCACGGTGGGTCGGGACAGCAGGCCGCGTTCCGGGCGCCGGTGTCGCGGACCGATTGCCTCGTAGTAGGAATTGAAGAGGTAGGCATTCCGGTCGTCGAACACACGGTACGTCGGCAGGTGGGGCACGA
The DNA here is from genome assembly GCA_036515135.1 of Steroidobacteraceae bacterium. Lineage (GTDB taxonomy): Bacteria > Pseudomonadota > Gammaproteobacteria > Steroidobacterales > Steroidobacteraceae > DATBVX01. Next base: position 1,239 of record DATBVX010000268.1, on the reverse strand, counting down.
GCACGAATTGCTCGAAGAACCACGTCGTATGCGCCAGGTGCCACTTCGCCGGGCTGGCGTCGGGCATGCTCTGCACGACGTAGTCCTCTGTTTCGAGCGGCGCGCACAGGGAAGCGGTCGCCGCGCGGACATCGGCGAAGCGCAGGGCCAGCGAGACGGCTCGCCCGCTGGACAAGGGGGTTGCGGGCCCTGGCGGCATTCTTATCTTCGGGGGATCGGGACGTCAGAGTACCGAGGCACTCCGGCAACGTCAAAGCGCGCAATGTTTGTGGTTTCTTGCCCCTCGCCCATGTGCAAGAGAGGGTTCGGGTGAGGGCACTCTTCTCCCTCTCCCGCTTGCGGGAGAGGGTCGGGGTAAGGGTTCGTTGCGTGCTTGCGGGACAGGGCGAGGTTTGGGTCTAATACGCGCCTCTTCGCGGCTGGGTCAGCCCCGGCCGCCGCCGCCTCCACGGCCAGGTAGCTCAGTTGGTAGAGCAGCGGACTGAAAATCCGCGTGTCGGTGGTTCGATTCCGCCCCTGGCCACCAATCTTTCAATGAGTTGTTCACTGTGAATTTCTTCAGCGCTGGTTGTTTATCTGATCAAGTGTTTCTTATCGCAGAGGAGTGACCTTGCGAATTCCACGATCGTAAACGCCACGCGTCATCGCCATCGATGTATGACCAGCGCGCTCGAATGCCGCTTCAATCGTCGCGGAGTCAGATACAGACTTTGCGCGCAGGTCGTGGAAGGTGAATCGTTCAGCAATGGCGCCAGTCTTGATGGCCTTCCGCATTCCGCGCTGCCAGATGGCCCGGAAGCCTTCCGACGTGTAGCGGTGGCCGTTGCGCTTGCGCAGTATGTACTCGCGCGGGAGCTGCGGGACCATGCGCTTGGCCCGCACCAGCACTTCCTCGAGCGTCGGTGAGATGCCGACCAGTAGGCGCTTGCCCGTCTTACCCTGCTGGAAGAACACACCGTCCTCTGTTGCGTTTTTCCAATGCAGTCTTAGCAGGTCTCCTTGGCGCTGGCCGGTCAGTAGGGCCAGGTCCATGGCAATCTGCACCCTTGCTGGCATGATGGCGTGGACCGCCTTGTATTCGGCGTCTGTCACGTACCGAGTGCGCTTCTTCGATGGGTTCCGCTCGACGTCGCGGCATGGGTTCTTTTCGGCGACGTACCAGCGCCCGACCATCTTGGCGTACACGGCGGACAACACAGCGACCTGACGGTTGCGCTGGATCTTGCCCTTAGTGACGTC
>DATBVX010000267.1:0-12193 GCA_036515135.1 Steroidobacteraceae bacterium | reverse complement strand
TTACTAGCACCGTTCGTGAAGGGCAGACCCGCCGCAAGGCGGGGACGCAAAGCCTCCGGTCTCCGAGCGCGAGGGCGTCGAGATAGCGGGGTTGCCGGCAAGAGCTGTCGTGAATGGCTCAGCTTGGTTGTTTCCGACTTTGCGTCGGCCCTTCGATTTTATTGGGGGAGCCGATGCAAAAGTCTTCTGCCTGTCGCGCATTTCTTGCTGCCATCCTCGTCCTTATCGCCGGCTGTCTCAAGGATGAAGACCCCGAGGGCAATAAAGGCCCTGAGATCTCCGGTACGCCACTCACGGAGGTAACCCTCGGCCGATCGTACCGCTTCACGCCGAGCGCGACCGACGCCGACGGCGATACCCTGACCTTTGAGATCACCAACAAGCCCGCCTGGGCGGCGTTCGACTCTACGCTCGGCAAACTGTCAGGTAAGCCGACCGCGGCGGACGTGGGCATCTACGAGGATATCCTGATCGCCGTGAGTGACGGCGAGACGAGCGCACAACTCGCGCCGTTTTCGATTGCGGTCAATGAGTTCTCCAACGGCTCGGCCACGCTCTCGTGGGAGCCGCCGACGGTGCATGAGGACGGCAGTCCCCTGACCACGCTTGCCGGCTACCGAGTGCTCTACGGGACGAGCATGGACGAGCTCACCGAGTCCGATGAGCTCGCGAACGCGGGTCTCATGCGCCATACGATCGACAACCTCTCGGCGGCCACCTGGTACTTCGCCGTCGTGGCGTACACCGCCGGCGGCCTGGAGAGTCGGCACTCAAGCATCGTCCGCACGACGATTCATTGATCCCCTGATGCCGGCCGACGGCAAGCCAGATCCGCGATAGAACGCTGAATAAGTCACACTCGCCACCGAAGGGTGACCCGAAGCGTAGGATGTTGCCTGCTCTCTTGGCATGCTCAGGTATATCCAAGGGGAGTTACCGGTGCTACTGCAAGTCGTAGAAGGGACGGTGAATGAGATCGCCTCAGACAGCCCCGTCACGCGACTCACGATTGACCATGAACTAGTGTCGTTTCGGACTTCGCGGTTCGGTCGGCCGCCGCTCGCGACTGGGGACTCGGTGACGGTGATTGCGGGGAGCCTTGGGCCAGAGCACCCCCTCATCGCGCTTCGATTTCGTCGCCAGCAGGACCGGCACACATTCGGCCCGCACAGGCGCAGCTCTGTCGCGCTGCAAGTGGCTGCCTCGGTACTCCTCGTTGCACGGGCTGCCTTCGGGCGATTCGGCCTGTTGGTCGCTCGCGTCGCGGTTGCACCGATTGCATCGCTCGGCACTGGCTATCTGCAAGCCCAAGTCGACATCGTTGTCGCGGACGCGGCTCGAAGGGCCAAGAGATCGCGGCTTGCTGCGGATGTATCTAAAGTGCCCGCAGCGCCGAGTGATGCGGCATCAGTCGCCTCCAAGGTTTCGCTTGGTCTGCAGGGTGCGGCGCCTACCGCGGAAACCCCGTGGTGGCACTCCGAACTCCTCGAGTACACGCACGACGCAATCATCATCTGGGAAATGGAGGGCGCCGGCATCCTGTACTGGAATCAGGCCGCCGCGCAGCTTTACGGGTACAGCCCGGAGGAGGCGCAAGGGAAAGTCACGCACGATCTCCTGCGAACCGTCACACGAAAGCCCGTCAAAGAGCTCGAGTCGATGCTTGCCCGCTACGGCGTGTGGGTGGGTGAGCTGCACCACACAACGCGCGACGGCCGCACCGTGGAAGTCGAAGCGCGACTTTCGCTCATGTCTCAGCGAAACGGACGATGGCTCGTGCTCGAGGTCAATCGAGACGTCACTGACCGAAAGCGCGCGGCGGCCGCGGGGGCTGCAAGAGAAGCGAGCCTCTCGAGCCTGGACCTCGCGCGCTGAAGCGATTCAGATTGGTCGGGGCGACAGGATTTGAACCTGCGACCCCTTGCACCCCATGCAAGTGCGCTACCAGGCTGCGCCACGCCCCGAACCAGGAAAGGAAGGTCGCGATCGAATCGCGAGGCGGATGATACCCCGAGCGGAACCCTCACCCCAACCCTCTCCCGCAAGCGGGAGCGGGAGTGGAACCTCGCCCCTACCCTCTCCCGTAAGCGGGAGAGGGGGCAAGAAATTGCAAGAGCAGACAGCGAATCAGCGCCGCAGAATGCGCAGGATTTCCTCGAGCTCGGTTTTGAGTTGGCGGACGATCTGCGCGCTCACGCTCAGATCCTCGCGCGCCTCGTCGCCAGTCAGACGATTGCGCGCGCCGCCGATCGTGAAGCCCTGCTCGTACAGGAGGCTGCGGATCTGGCGAATCACGATCACGTCCTGGCGCTGGTAGTAGCGGCGGTTGCCACGGCGCTTGACCGGCTTGAGCTGCGGGAACTCCTGCTCCCAGTAACGCAACACGTGCGGCTTCACGCCGCACAGGTCGCTCACCTCGCCGATCGTGAAATACCGCTTGCCCGGGATCGGCGGCAATTCATCGTTATTGCTTGGTTCCAGCATAGGCCTCGACCCGCGCTTTGAGCTTCTGGCCCGGACGGAACGTCACCACGCGCCGCGCGCTGATCGGGATCTCCTCGCCGGTCTTGGGATTCCGGCCGGGACGCTGGTTCTTGTCGCGCAAGTCGAAGTTGCCGAAGCCGGACAGCTTGACCTGCTCGCCGATTGCCAGCGCTGCACGGACTTCCTCGAAGAACATGTCGACCAGCTCGCGCGCCTCGCGCTTGTTGAGGCCCAGCTGGTTGAAAAGGGCTTCCGCCATCTCCGCCTTGGTGAGTGCCATGCTGTTATTGATCTCTTATGGTGGCGTTCAACTCACGTCGCAGCCGCTCGACCACCGCAGCCACGATCCGGTCAGCGTCATGGTCCGTTAGCGTGCGTGAAGATTCTTGGAAAATCAAGCCTAAAGCGACGCTTTTTCGTCCAGAATCTACTCCCTTTCCCCGGTAGATATCGAAGACACGCAGGTCGCGCAACAGGCTTAGGGCGCCAACACTAACATGTTCGCGGATTGCCGCCAGAGGCACGGACTCGTCGACCACGATCGCCAGGTCCCGCCGAATCGCGGGGAATTTTGAAATCTCTTCAAAAACAGGCACCTTAGCTTCGAGTGCTGCCGACGTTTCGAGCTCGAACAACAACGGCGTATATGTCAAATCCAGAGCGCGCACCTGTTCGGGATGCAACTCGCCGATCCAACCGACGACCTTGTCGGCGCGCCGGATACGTGCCGTGCGTCCAGGGTGCAGGCAGTGAATCGAAGCGGCTTCGAACGAGAACTCGCCACCTTGCCCCGTTGAGTCGAATAGCGCTTCGACATCGGCCTTCATGTCATACAAGTCGATCGTGCGTCGACTCTCGCCCCATTGCTCGGGTAATGCCGCGCCCATGGCGAGCCCGGCCACCGCCGCCGACTCTTCCAGCCCGCCGTCGCTCACGACGAACCGGTGACCCGATTCGAACAAGCGCACGCCATCCTGTTGGCGCCGCAGATTCTCGCGCGCGGCAGCGAGCAGTCCCGGCCACAACGACACCCGCATTGCCGCGAGATCAGCGGCGATCGGGTTATTCAACAACAACTGCTGCGAGTCGGGAAACAGCTGCTGCTGGAGCTTCGGATCCACAAAGCTGTAGGTGATGGCCTCCTGATAGCCCCGGTCGGCCATCACCAGCAGCCAGCGATCGATCGCCACGCGACTTTCGGTAAGCGGCGGGAACCGCTGCGGTATGCGCGCATCAGTCTCTGGAACGTTGTCGTAGCCAAATATGCGCCCGACTTCCTCTACCAGGTCCGCCTCAATGCCGATGTCGAAGCGATACGAAGCCGGTGTCACGTGCCAACCCGTTCTCGACTTCTTCACACTCATCCCGAGGGTTTCGAGGATCTTCTTCACCCTGGCATCGGTCACGGACACACCGAGCAGGCGTTCGAGTTGCGAACGACGCAACGCCACCGCGAGCGTGCGAGGCAGCCGCTTCGATGCCGACGCCACCGTGGTGGGACCCGGTGCGCCGCCCGCAAGCGATGTCAGCAACTGCGTCGCGCGCTCCACTGATCCTTCCTGCGCTTTGGGGTCGACACCGCGCTCAAATCGTTGTGCGGCATCCGTGATCAGTGCATGGCGTCGTGCACTGGCGCGAATCGCCTGGGGCGAAAAGAAGGCCACTTCCAACAGGACATCGGTCGTCGACTCATCCACGGCCGTGCGCTCGCCGCCCATCACGCCGGCGAGCCCCACGGCACCGGAACCATCCGCGATCACGAGATCCTGCACGTCGAGTTCGAGCACTTGACCGTCGAGCACTTTCAGGCGCTCGCCACGCTTCGCGAATCGCACATCGATGTGCGTCCGCAGCTTGCCGAGATCGTACGCGTGCATCGGCGTGCCGAGTTCGAGCATCACGTAGTTGGTGACGTCGACGATCGGATTGATGGGGCGCAAGCCGCTGCGACGGAGCCGCTCCCGCAGCCACAGCGGTGAGCGCTGGCGAGCATTCACGCCGCGAATCACGCGCCCCACAAACTTTGGACACGCCTGTCTGGCAGTGAGCGTGACCGGAATTCTCTCGGCGTGCTTCGCGGCAATCCTCGGCTGCTTTCGTTCAGCGAGTTTCCGCCCCGCGATTGCGGCGACTTCGCGCGCAATTCCGCGCACGCTGAGCGTATCGCCACGGTTCGGCGTCAGATTGAGCTCGAGTATCACGTCGTCGAGCGCAAGTACGACCCGCAGATCCTTGCCAATCCGGGTATCGTCCGGCAGTTCCAGGATGCCCTCCGCGTCCTCGCCCAGCCCGAGTTCTCTGGCCGAGCACAGCATGCCGTTCGACTCGACGGCACGCAGCTGAGCCGGCTTGATCGTTACTCCGCCGGGAAGCTGCGCGCCCACGACGGCCACCGCGGACTTGAGACCCGCGCGCGCGTTGCTTGCCCCACACACGATCTGCAAGCGGTTGCGCCCGTCGGTCGTGACGCTGCACACGCTCAGCTTATCCGCCTTCGGGTGCCGACTGCATTCCACGATCTGGCCGACGACAACTCCACTGAATTCCGGAGCGGCGCGCGTGCGTCCCTCGACCTCGAATCCCGCCATCGTGAGTCGCCTGGCGAGCGTCGCGGAATCCCAGGACGGATCGATCCATTCCCGCAACCATGCTTCACTGAGTTGCATGTTCAGCCCGTCCGGAATTGGCGCAGGAAGCGCAGATCGTTGTCGTAATAGAGCCGGATGTCATTCACGCCGTAGCGAAGCATGGTCATGCGCTCGATGCCCATGCCAAAGGCGTACCCGGTCCAGCGCTCGGAATCGATGCCCACCGACTTGAATACGTTGGGGTGCACCATGCCGCAACCGAGCACTTCCAGCCAACCTGTCTGCTTGCAGACGCGGCAGCCTGCGCCGTTGCAGAACACGCACTCGATGTCCACTTCCGCGGACGGCTCCGTGAACGGAAAATACGACGGACGGAAACGGATGCCGAGCTTGCGCTCGAAGAAAGCCTCCATGAACCCGTGCAGAATCGCCTTGAGGTTTGCGAGGCTCACGTTCTCGTCCACCACCAGGCCTTCAACCTGGTGAAACATCGGCGTGTGGGTGATATCGGAATCGCAGCGATAGACGCGACCGGGCGCAATCAGGCGCAGCGGCAGCGCGCCCTTGCGCAGTGCCCGGATCTGGACGGGCGAAGTATGCGTGCGCAGCAGCCGTCCATCCGGAAAGTAAAACGTGTCCATCAAGGCGCGAGCCGGGTGGTTGGCCGGAATGTTGAGCGCTTCGAAGTTGTGGAAATCGTCCTCGACCTCGGGTCCTTCGGCGATCCGGAAGCCGGCCTGCTGGAACAGTGCCTCCATGCGCAGTCGGACCTTGGTCACCGGATGCAGGCCGCCCGCCGCATGACCGCGACCGGGAAGCGTTACATCGACGTGACCCGCGGCGAGCTCGCCGGCAATCCGCGCTTGTTCAAGCTTGGAGCGCCGCTTCTGAATGGCATCGCCGAGTGCTTGCTTGGCCTCGTTGATGCGCTGGCCGGCTGCGGGCCGATCCTGAGCCGGCAGCGTACCGAGTGACTTGAGCCGCTCGGTGATGACACCCGACTTGCCGAGCACACGCACGCGAATCTGCTCGAGCGCACCGGCATCAGCGGCTCGAGCGATGTCGCTCAGCGTCTGCTCAACGATTGTATTGAGGTCATTCACTGTGGAGACCCGACGCGACCCTCACCCCTCCCTCTCCCGCAAGCGGGATAGGGAGAAGATGCCTTCACGCTGCCAGCGCTGCCTTCGCTTTCTCGGCGATCACACCAAATGCCGGGGCATCGTGGACAGCAATGTCAGCCAGCATCTTGCGATCGATCTCGATGCCCGCCTTGCCGAGGCCATTGACCAGACGGCTGTAGGACAGGCCGTGGATACGCGCCGCGGCATTGATCCGCGCGATCCACAGCGCCCGAAACTCGCGCTTCTTCTGCCGCCGATCGCGGTAGGCGTACTGGCCTGCCTTGATGACGGCCTGTTTGGCCGCCCGAAAGACTTTGCGTCGGGCATTGAAGTAGCCCTTCGCCTTCTTGAGGATTTTCTTGTGCCGGCGTCCAGCGACGACGCCGCGTTTGACTCGCGCCATGACTCACTACTCCTGAAAGGTTTGACAGCTCAGTTCGGCAGCATCTGCTTGACGCGGTCGACATCGGTCTTGTGGACCATCATGCCCCTGCGCAGCTGACGCTTCCGCTTGCTGGGCTTCTTGGTGAGGATGTGGCGACGGTGGGACTGGGCGCGCTTGTAGCCTTTCGCCGTCTTGCGAAAACGCTTGGCCGCCGCCCGGTGAGTTTTCAACTTGGGCATCGATCTTTACCTCTTCGTTTAGCCTGCTCACAGGCTCGGCACCGAATCACCGGTGCAGGGCCGCTACAGGCGGCGGATAATCGGAGACTGGGGTCAGGTCTTGTAATCACTCACGTGATTGCAAGACCTGACCCCAGTCCCACGATTGTCCTCACTTCTTCTTGGGTGCAAACATCATCACCATCTGCTTGCCCTCCATCAGGGGTTGCTGCTCGACCATGCCGCACTGGGCGAGGTCCTGCTGCACCCGATCGAGGAGCTTGCGTCCGATGTCCTGATGCACCATCTCTCGGCCGCGGAAACGCAACGTTACCTTGGCCTTGTCTCCTTCGGTCAGGAACCGGACGAGGTTGCGCAGTTTGACCTGGTAGTCAGCCTCCTCGGTTCCTGGACGAAACTTTACTTCCTTGATGTGGATCTGCTTCTGCTTGCGCTTGGCCGAATGGGCTTTCTTGTTCTGCTCGAACAGGAACTTGCCGAAATCCATGATGCGACAGACAGGCGGCTCTGCAGTCGGTGAGACTTCGACCAGATCCAGCTCTGCCACGGAGGCCATCTGCAGGGCCTCAGCGCGGGTCATCACTCCAGCCTGCCCACCATTGGCGTCAATGACGCGCACTGACGGGGCCGATATCTCTTCATTGCGCCTGACGCGCTTGGTTGTCGCGATAAATCAGTCCTCCAAAATGACCCGGCCGCGGCTCGCGACTTCGCGGGACAGGCGCTGGGCAAACGCGTCGATCGGCATGGAACCCAGGTCTTTCCCGTTGCGCGTGCGTACGGCCAGAGAGTTCGCTTCCACTTCCCTGTCTCCCGCCACCAGCAGGTAGGGGATGCGCTGCAACGTGTGCTCGCGGATTTTAAAGCCCACCTTCTCGTTTCTCAAGTCCGATTCGACTCGAAGCCCCTGATTTCTCAAGGTTTCAGTTACACCACGCACATAATCGGCCTGCCGCTCGGTGATATTAAGGATGACCGCCTGAACCGGCGCCAGCCAAGCCGGCAAGCGGCCCGCGTGATGCTCGATCAGGATGCCAAGGAAGCGCTCCAGTGAACCGAAGATGGCTCGATGCAACATGATCGGCGTGCGCTTCTGACTGTCCGAGTCGATGTAAGCCGCGCCCAACCGACCCGGCATGTTGAGGTCCACCTGGAGTGTGCCGCATTGCCAGTCGCGGCCGATCGCGTCCCTCAGCACGAACTCGAGCTTAGGTCCGTAAAAGGCGCCCTCGCCCGGGTTGGGCTCGCACGTGATGTGGGCGGCCTCCGCCGCGGCCTTCAGCGCCGCCTCGGCCCGGTCCCACGTCGCGTCGTCACCGACTCGCTTCGGCGGGCGATCCGCAAACTTGACGCGTACATCATCGAAGCCGAAATCGCGATAAATCGACATCAACAACTCGATCACGGCCGCCGACTCGACTGCCACCTGCTCTTCGGTGCAGAAGACGTGTGCATCGTCCTGGGTGAAGGCACGCACTCGCATGAGACCGTGCAACGCGCCGGAGGGCTCGTAGCGGTGCAGCTTTCCAAACTCGGCCAGGCGCACCGGCAGCTCGCGGTAACTGCGCAGACCTTGCTTGAAGATCTGAACGTGGCCCGGACAGTTCATCGGTTTGATGGCATAGACACGTTCGTCCGGGGTCTTGGTGAGATACATGTTCTCGCCGAACTTCTCGAGGTGACCCGACTGCTGCCAAAGGCTCACATCCATCATCTCCGGCGCACTGACCTCCTCGAATCCCGCCGCGCTCTGTCGCTCGCGCATGTAGGCGATCAGGCACTGAAATACGGTCCAACCCTTCGGATGCCAGAATGCGGCGCCGGGCGCTTCTTCCTGAAAGTGAAACAGGTCGAGCTCGCGCCCGATGCGGCGATGATCACGCTTCTCGGCTTCCTCGAGCCTCTGCAGATAGGCGCCCAGCGTTTTTTCGTCTGGCCACGCGGTCCCGTAGATCCGCTGCAACATCTCGTTGCGCGAATCGCCACGCCAGTACGCACCCGCGACCTTCATCAACTTGAACGCCTTAAGCTTGCCCGTGCTCGGGACGTGCGGTCCGCGACATAGATCGATGAAGTCACCCTGGCCATAGAGGCTGATCGCCTCGTTGGCCGGAATTGCCGCAATGATCTCCGCCTTGTAGTGCTCACCCTGCTTGCGGAAGAAATCGACGGCCGCGTCGCGCGCCATGACCGTCCGGATGACCTTCAGATCGGCACGCGCGATCTCCTTCATGCGTGCTTCGATGGCCGCGAGATCCTCAGGTGTAAAGGGGCGCTTGAACGCGAAGTCGTAGTAGAAGCCGTCCTCGATCACCGGGCCGATCGTCACTTGCGCCTCGGGAAAGAGCTGTTTCACCGCCTGGGCGAGCAAATGGGCGGTCGAGTGGCGGATGACCTCGAGACCCTCCGGATCGCGATCGGTCACGATGCTCACGCGTGCGTCAGTGCCGATCAGGAACGACAGATCGACGACGTTGTCATTCACCTTGCCGGCGAGTGCCGCACGCCTCAGACCGGCACCGATGCTCGCGGCCACTTCATCGACCGTCACCGGTCGTTCGAAGTGCTTCTGGCTGCCGTCGGGCAGAGTGATAGTCGGCATCGGATGTATGCTTCCGCTCGTCAACAAAAAAGGGCGCTCGCGTCCGGGAGTCGCCCTTTATGGATGTCTGGTAGGCGCGGCTGGGATCGAACCAGCGACCACCACCATGTCAAGGTGATGCTCTACCACTGAGCTACGCGCCTGGCGTATTCGGGCCGAAAAAGGGGCGCCAAAGATACTGAAGGGTCGGCGGGGAGGCAAGCGAGCACCGACAATGGCTTACGCCGTCTTGGTTTCGGGAAGCCCGAGCTCGGCCTTGCGCAGGTGCTCGATCTCGTCGCGCAGTTTCGCAGCCGCCTCGAATTCCAGATTGCGCGCCAGCCGGAACATCTCCTGTTCGAGCTTCTTGATGCGCTTGAGGATCTGCTCCGGTGCCAGCCTCTCGTAGCCCGGCGTCGACTCGGCGACGCGCTTGCGCCATGCCGCCGCGCCGGGCTCGGCTCGCGCCCCTTCCATGATGTCCGGAACCGCCTTGATGATGCCGCGCGGAGTGATCCCGTGATGCTCATTGAATTCCACCTGTTTGCGCCGGCGACGATCCGTCTCATCGACTGCACGCCGGATCGAGCCCGTCTCTTTCTCCGCATAGAGGATCGCCTTGCCGCGGATGTTGCGCGCTGCGCGGCCGATCGTCTGGATGAGCGAGCCTTCCGAGCGCAGGAAACCTTCCTTGTCGGCATCGAGGATCGCCACCAGCGACACCTCCGGCATGTCGAGCCCTTCCCGCAGCAGATTGATGCCGACCAGGACGTCGAACTTCCCCAGTCGCAGATCGCGGATCAGCTCGGTGCGCTCCACCGTCTCGATGTCGGAATGCAGGTAGCGCACCCGCACGCCGTGCTCGTGGAGATAATCCGTCAGGTCCTCGGCCATTCGTTTCGTCAGCGTCGTGATGAGCACGCGCTCGTTCTGCGCCACGCGTGCATTGATTTCGGACAGGACATCGTCGACCTGAGTGCGGGCCGGACGGATTTCGACTTCGGGATCCACCAGACCGGTCGGTCGCACGACCTGCTCGACGATCTGCCCGGACCGCTCGCGCTCATAGGGACCTGGGGTCGCCGACACGCAGATCATCTGCGGTGCGAGTTTCTCGAACTCGTCGAACCGAAGTGGTCGGTTGTCGAGCGCCGAGGGCAGTCGGAAGCCATACTCGACCAGCGTCTCCTTGCGTGAGCGATCACCGCGATACATACCGCCCAGCTGCGGGATGGTCTGGTGACTCTCGTCGATCACCAGCATCGCGTTGCGGGGCAGGTAGTCGAAGAGACACGGCGGCGGCTCACCCGGTTGCCGTCCGGACAGGTAGCGCGAATAGTTTTCGATGCCCGCGCAGTACCCGACTTCATTCATCATTTCGATGTCGAACCGTGTGCGCTGCTCGAGTCGCTGCGCCTCGACCAGCTTTCCGGCCGTACGCAGTTCCCCGAGCCTGACGCGCAGCTCCTCGCGGATATCGTCGAGCGACTTGATCAGGCGGTCCTTGGGCGTCACGTAGTGGGTCGACGGGAAAACCGTCAGCCGCGGCACTTTGCGCATCACTTCGCCGGTGAGCGGATCGAAGTAGCTCAATTGCTCCACGCGGTCATCGAAGAGCTCGACCCTCACGGCGTCGCGTTCCGACTCCGCCGGAAAGATGTCGATGACGTCGCCGCGGACGCGATAAGTACCCTGCGACAGCTCGAGCTCGTTGCGCGTGTACTGCATGTCCGCCAGGCGTCGCAGCAACCGGCGCTGATCCAGCCGGTCGCCACGCACCAGGTGCAACACCATGCTGAGATACGCTTCCGGATCTCCGAGGCCGTAGATCGCCGACACGGTGGCGACGATGATCGAATCCGGTCGTTCGAGCAGCGCCTTGGTCGCCGACAACCGCATCTGCTCGATGTGCTCGTTGATCGACGCATCCTTCTCTATGTAGGTATCGGATGCCGGCACGTAGGCCTCGGGCTGGTAGTAGTCGTAGTACGAGACAAAGTACTCGACCGCGTTCTTTGGAAAGAACTCCTTGAACTCGCCATAGAGCTGCGCAGCCAGAGTTTTGTTATGAGCCAGCACGAGCGTCGGACGCTGCTGCGCCTGAATCACGTTGGCAACCGTGAATGTGTTGTGGACGAACGCCCCTCCCCGGCCGGCCAGAAAAGTCTCAGGGCCGGGTACGGAAAGATCGTAAACAAATGGATGGTTGTACTCGACGGGCAGCAATGTCTTGATGCGTGTCCAGCGGACTTCGCACAGATCCAGCAGCGTCTTCCATTTTCTCCACCACGAGAGCTCAGCGACTTTCGAGCGCCGCGCATGTCTGGCGAGAGACTCGAGAATTCTTACCAGCAGAGATCGGCTCGGACGGCGATAACCAGTCTCGACACAACTGATCGTCGGTCGCGAACAGCTCACATCTGCCGCAAGATCTCCCTGCTTCAACTTGAGCATCTCGCGAAGCTGCCGGAGCGTATCCGGCATGATTGGAACAACATCAACGTTGGTATCGGCCTTGCGTCGCAGTACTGCACGCAGACGCAATGCCTTGCCCTCGTGATCAAAGCCGACATTGTCCGCATATAGCCGCAAGTCCGCCTGCCCCGAAATGACGACGTTCCAGTACAGCCCGCCTGCATGCGCGGAGTTCGTTGCTCGCTTTCGGCAATGGCGCAGGCGCGCGTGAATGCCGAAGCGGGTCAGCGCGTAGGCGAGATCCGAAGCCAGTTGCTCGCTCGCAGTCGTGGCGATGACCTCGCCGCCGGATGCAACCGTGCCGTCTCCATCGAAAT
>DATBVX010000266.1:0-3390 GCA_036515135.1 Steroidobacteraceae bacterium | reverse complement strand
TCATTGCGACTGGAGGACGTCCATTCATCCCGGCGGTTCCGGGGCTTGCGCATGTCCCCTTCCTCACGACTGAAAACGTCTTCTCGCTGACCGAACAGCCGGGGAGCCTGCTCGTGATCGGCGGAGGTCCCGTCGGGTGCGAGATGGCGCAGGCCTTCGGGCTCCTTGGCACGGCCGTCACACTCGTCGAAACCGGGCCGCGAATACTGCCTCACGAGGACGCCGAAGCGGGGGAAATACTGCAGCGGCAGCTCATCGGCGACGGCGTGCGAATCGAAACCGCCATGACGCTTCGCGAGATCGCGGCGCGCCCGAGGCTCGGTGGCGTGACGGCGCGATTCGATGGCGGTGCGATCGACGCGGATGCAGTACTGGTGGCGACGGGCCGGTTGTCGAACGTCGAGACGTTGAATCTGGAAGCCGCGGACGTACGTCACCACGAGCGGCGAATCAGGGTCGACGAGTGGCTGCGGACGTCGAATCACCGCATCTACGCAGCCGGCGACGTCTGCTCACGGTTCCACTTCACGCATGCGGCCGACGCGATGGCGCGCATCGTCGTGCAGAACGCGCTCTTCCCGGGCGGGCGTCGCGCAAGCGCTCTTGTGATCCCCTGGTCGACGTACACGTTTCCTGAGGTCGCCCACGTCGGCCTTGCTCCCGTCGACGCGGTACGGAGCGGAGCCCAGCCAGTCACGATCTCGCTCGCCGATGTCGACCGTGCGGTCATCGACGGCGAGTCGGAGGGATTTCTCCGGGTGCATCACAAGCGCGGGCGAATCGTATCGGCGACAATCGTCGCGCCACGAGCGGGAGAACTGATCGGCTACGTCGCGCTCATGATGCGGCGGCGTGCCTCGCTTGCCGAACTTTCCTACGAGATCTTCCCGTATCCGACGCTCGCGGAGGCGTTGCGCAAAGCAGGCGACCAGTACCGACGGGCACAGCTCACACCGCGGGTTCGACGCTTGCTTCGACGATATCTTGCGCTGGTCCGAGGTCGCTAGCCAGGAGCGCGCGGCGTCATGCGTGCATTATTCTTTGGAGATGTTAGCGTTCGTGCTCGGTGCGCTGGTGTCTGCCGCTCAGCCCGGATGTTCGCCCGAGGCGGCGGAGCGGCTGAGTCGCGCGGTGGTTCGAGCGGCCGAATTCGATCTGGAAGGTGCGTCCGCGCAATTGGACACCGATGTTATCCAAGGGTGCGAGAGCGCGCAGATTGCGATGGTGTATGTCCGCGGTCTGATTTATGCCGAGGACGCGTTCCGACAGGGTGCGCCGCCGGCGTCGCTTGTGCCCGTGCGGCAAGCGATTGCCTCGCTGGAAGGGATTTCCAAGGGACGTCCTGGTTCCGCAGCGGTCGCCCTGCTGGTGCTGCAGGCCGCTGCCGCGGCCGCCCAGAGCGAACGCGAGGAAATGCGGCTGTATCTCGAATCCGCGGCTCAGATGGAATCGCTGCAGCAGGCTGCTGGCCAGCCGGGCGCGCCGCTCGTCAGCGCCGCCGAGGCTGCGGGCGATCTCTGGCTGCAGGTTCACCGCTACGACGATGCGCGCCGGGCCTACGCCGAGGCGGCGCGGCGGATGGGATTCACGGCGCGTATTCTCGCGGGGCTCGCACGCTCGGCCCGCCGGCTGAATGACATGCCGGCCGCATGCGCGGCCTTTCATCGCCTTCTCGAGTCGTGGGGAGCGCGCCTCGGGCTCGCGGCTCCGATTGCCGAAGCTCGAGCATATGTCGCCAGCTGTCAGGCGAGTCCGTAAACCAGCCAAGGGGCGCCTGCCCCTTGATATCCCTCTGTGTGCCCCCTCGGCTGGTTGGCCAGCATCTCTTGGCGCGCTCCGCGCGCCTAGGACCGCTGTACGGCTCGACGGAAAGGCACGCAACGGGTACAAAATCCTTGTAGGGGGTCGTAGAGCGGTCCAACGGCCTCTTGGCGCGATGGACTATCGTTACAGGCCCGATGTACTGGAACAGCTTGCGGCGCACGGCGTGAGGCCGACGCGCTCGACATCCCCCGAACGAGTCCGGGAATTCTTGAACGACCTGTACCGCTACGAACTGCGACGTTTGCGCGATCGGCTCATTCGCCGCGAAGTTGCAAAGCCCGACTACTACGCCCACGTGATCGAAGTCCGGAATCGGTACCCGCTGCTCTCATTGAAGCAGTGGATGGAAGAGGAATGAAACTACGGATTTGCGGATTTACGAATTGACGAATTTTTCAATGAAATCCGCAAATTCGTAGATCCGTAAATTCGTCAATGACTAAGATACCCAGTAGTGTCCTACACGCAGACCATTCACTCGAAGCTTCCTTCCACGGGGGTGACGATCTTCTCGACAATGTCGCGCCTGGCGGAAGATCACGGGGCCATCAACCTTGGGCAGGGGTTCCCCGATTTCCATTGCTCCGCGGAACTGGTAGACGCCGTCGCGCGCCACATGCGCGAGGGACACAATCAGTACGCGCCGATGATGGGGGGCTACCCGCTTCGTGAAGCGCTCGCCCGGAAAATCGAACTGTTGTACGGACGGCGGTACGACCCTGCCGCCGAGATCTGTGTCACATCCGGAGCTACTGAGGGGTTGTTCAGCACACTCACCGCGCTCGTAAGGTCTGGCGACGAAGTGCTGCTGTTTCAGCCCGCGTACGACTCGTACGCACCTGCGGTCCACCTGAGCGGTGGCACACCTGTCTACGTGACGCTGCGCAGGCCTGACTATCGGATCGACTGGGACGAGGTGCGGAGCGCCCTCTCGTCACGCACGCGAGTGATTCTCCTCAACTCACCCCACAACCCGACCGGCATGGTGCTCGACCGCGACGATATCCGCGAGCTCACGCGTACGCTTCAGCACACTGACGCCATCGTCGTCTCCGACGAGGTGTACGAGCACATCGTTTTCGATGGCGCCCGCCACGAGAGCATGGCCAGATACCCTGACATCGCCGAGCGTGCCGTTGTGATCAGCTCGTTCGGCAAGACGTATCACACCACCGGATGGAAGATCGGATACTGCGTGGCCCCGCAGGCATTGGCAGCAGAGGTGGCGCGCGTACACCAGTGGGTCACGTACGCGGTGAACACGCCCATCCAGCACGCGTATGCGGAGAGGGTGAACCGCGACCCGATGTGCGCAGACGTAACGTCCTTCTATCAGGCAAAGCGCGATCGGTTCCTGAGCCTGATCAAGGACTCCCGTTTTCGACCGCTTGCCTGCCGCGGAACCTTCTTCCAGGTGGTCGATTACTCCGCGATCACCGACGAGCGCGATCAAGATTTCGCCGTTCGCCTGACGAAAGAGCACGGCGTAGCCGCTATTCCGATTTCTCCATTTCTCTCGGGCGGAGAGCCGGGGCCGGTGTTGCGCTTCTGCTTCGCCAAGAGGGA
>DATBVX010000265.1:0-8113 GCA_036515135.1 Steroidobacteraceae bacterium | reverse complement strand
TGGCTGACGCAGTCGCTACGCTAACCGGCGCCTCGCGCAACTGCAGATCACTCGCTGCGATCGATTTGCCGCCGGACAACGCAATCGCGCGTTCCAGGATGTTCTCCAGCTCGCGCACGTTGCCGGGAAACGGGTAGTGCGTCAGCGCATGGATCGCATCCTCCGTGAGAGCGGGCGGCTCGACTTTCAGGCGCCGGGCGAGGCGTCGCAGGATCGTCTCCGCCAGCTCCGGGATGTCCTCGGTCCTTTCGCGCAGCGCCGGCACGCGCAGCTCGATCACGTTGATGCGGTAGTAGAGGTCCTCGCGAAAGGCTCCTTCAGCGACCAGGGCCGCAAGGTTCTTGTGAGTGGCGCTCAGGATGCGCACGTCGACCGGGGTCTCGCGCTGTTCACCGACCGGGCGCGCCGCCTTTTCCTGAATCACTCGCAAGAGCTTCACCTGCATGTGAAGCGGCAGATCGGCAACCTCATCGAGCAGCAGCGTGCCGCCTTCCGCGGATTGCAGCACACCCTTCTTGTCCGCAACCGCTCCCGTGAAGCTGCCGCGCTTGTGACCGAAGAGCTCGCTCTCCATCAGCTCCGTCGGGATCGCGCCACAATTGACGGGGACGAACGGACCCTCGCGCCGCGGTCCCGATTCGTGGATGAGCCTGGCGACCAGTTCTTTGCCCGTTCCGGATTCACCGGAAATGTGCACCGGGGCCTGGCTGCGGGCAACCTTGCCGACCATTTCGCGCAGCTGTTGCATCGCTTGCGACTGGCCCAGAAGCTGCGGCCCATAGGCGGTCGTGTCAGCATCTGAGGAACCTGAAGCCTTGATCGCAACGCTGACGAGCTTTCGCAAGCCGGAGAGATCCAGTGGCTTGGAGACGAAATCGAACGCACCGAGCTTGAGCGCTTTGACCGCGGACTCCACATTGCCGTGCGCGGTGATGACGGCGACCGGAACCCTGGGTGCGTTGGCCTGGATCCACTCCACCAGCCCGAGACCGTTGCCATCGGGCAGGTTCATATCGGTGAGGCACAGGTCGAAGCGCTCGGCGCGCAGGAGTTTCTGCGCCGAGGCGACATCGGCCGCGGTGCGCGAATCGAGCTCCATGCGACTCAACGTGATCGCGAGCAGCTCGCGAATGTCGGGTTCGTCATCGACGATGAGAACGACGGGTTTCGCCATGTCCCGTGGTCTACGCGCGCGCGGCGCGTGCTTGCCAGCGCTTTGGATCGGAGAAGATTACGCGGAAGATGCTGCCGCCACCGCCTCGTGGCTCGTACACCAGCAGTGCACCATTGCACTGACACAGCTCTCGTGCGATGAACAGTCCCAGACCGGTGCCACCCTTGCTGCTGGTAAAGAACGGCTCGAAGATTCGATCCACCGACTGGCGATCGATGCCCGGGCCTCGGTCCGCGACTTCGAGGAACGGCCGGCCGGTTCCCGCCATGCGGCCACAACGCAACTCCACGACGCGCGTCGAGTCCGCGTTGCCGGCGTACTTGAGCGCGTTCTCGCAGAGGTTCCACAGCACCTGGTGCAGGTGACTCGGGTCAACCCGTATTTCGATGTCACCGCCCTCGACGGCGACGTCGATGGCGGTTTCGGAGGTCTGGGTCGTCTGACAGAACTCGTCGCGAAAGTCCTGCAACCAGTCGACCAGAGTGAGCCGTTCGGGTCGCGTCACGTCCCGGCGCGACAGCTGCATTACGTTGTTGATGATGGTGCTGACCCGCTCCGCATTGGTGCGAATGATCTCGGTGAGCCGATGCTCATCCGCGCCGAGATTGGGCGACTCCGCGAGCAACTGTCCCGCGTGACTCATCGCGCCCACGGGGTTGCGGATCTCGTGCGCGATGCTGGCACTCAAGCGGCCCAGCGCCGCAAGCTTCGTTTGCCGCACGGACTCATCCAGCAGGCTGGTGTCCTCAAGGAAGACCAGCACGGGTCCCGGATTCGCACCGCCCAAGGGAGCGAAATGCGGCTGGATAACGCGACCACCATCGGCGGCGACGAACGAGGCCGGACCGGGTGGCGGCGAGTTCGGTTCCTGACGCCACGTGGACAGGAAATAGAGCAGGCGGGGTGAAGCCTCGCCGAGCAGCGCGCCGGGAATGGCGCGGCGATCGCCCAGGATCTCAGCCGCGGATTCGTTGATGAGCCGGATGCGGTCGTCGACATCTACTACCAGGATGCTCTCACGCAGATGCTGCACGATGTACTGGGAAAGCTCCGCCAGATTGGCCAGATCGACGTCGCGCTGGCGGACCAGCTCTTCGGTCTCGCGGATACGGTCGGCGAGCGGCAGGGCGCCGAGTGCGATGACGAAGAGAATCGCGCCGAGCACGCCGGCAGCGGTGTAGTCCGCGGCTGCCGCGAGGCCGGCGAGATGCACCAGCAGCTGCTGCACGAGCAACGGCAGCGCAGCAATCGCCGCGATGACGAATGCCCGGCGCAGCAAAAGGCTGACCGCCCCCACGGGAATCACCAGCAGCATTCCCAGGCCGCTGCTCACGCCACCGCTGGAATAGAGCAGCAGCGAGATGGCGACGACGTCCACCACGATGTGCAGCCAGGCCTGATGTTCGAGCTTCGGCCAGCGCTGCTTGAGCGCGAGGATCATGGCGATCGCGATCGCGAAATAGACCGCCGTCGTGATGACGAAGAGCCGCGGGAAAGCCCAGCCGATGCTGGTCGTGTCGGGCGTGAAGAAGTGCAGTGACGCCAGCACCAGCGGCACGAGCAGGCGATAGAAATTGAGCAATCCCAGGACGCGCCAGGCCAGTTCGGCGGGCGCCGGTCGTTTGGTCATCGCCATCGTTGCGGCAGGTCGTTCTGGCTCCCTGCGGCGCACTCTATCATGTCCGTGGCTTGGCGAAGGCCGTAGCGTTCACGCAGAATAGCGGCCCGCTTCTCGGCTCACATGGCACTCGATGAATCTGCACGAATATCAGGCCAAGCAGATCTTCGCTCAATACGGCATTCCGATCCCCGCTGGGCGCGTCGCGACTTCACCCGAGGAAGCGAGCGACGCGGCGCGCGCTCTCGGTGGATCGCTCTGGGTCGTCAAAGCCCAGGTACACGCGGGCGGACGCGGCAAGGCGGGCGGCGTCAAGCTCGTCCGGGATCTCGATGGCGTGCGCAATGCGGCCGCGGCAATGCTCGGCAAGCGTCTCGTGACTCGACAGACGGGCGTGGAGGGTCTGCCGACAACCAAGGTGTACGTCGAATCGGGCTCGAGTATCGCCCGCGAGATCTACCTGAGTCTGGTGCTCAATCGCGAGACGAGCCGCATCACGTTCATCGCGTCGGCGGCGGGTGGAATGGACATCGAAGAGGTCGCGGCGAAAACGCCGGAGAGGATCATCTCCGTTGGCGTCCACCCGGCAACCGGATTACAGGGCTTTCAATGCCGGCGGCTCGCGTTCGGGTTGGGGCTGGCTGGCGGTCAGATCGACGAATTCGCGCGTCTTGCCAACGCGCTCTACCGGCTTTACCTCGAGCGCGACGCAAGCCTCGTTGAAGTCAATCCACTCATCGTCACCAGCGAAGGCCGCCTGGTGGCGCTCGACGCGAAGATCAACATCGAAGAGAACGCGCTCTTCCGGCAACCTGAGATCGCTGCGCTGCGCGATCCCAGCCAGGAAGATCCGATGGAACGCGAGGCCAGCGAGCACGACCTCAACTATGTTTCACTCGATGGCGACATCGCCTGCATGGTCAACGGTGCCGGACTCGCGATGGCGACCATGGATCTGATCAAGCTGCACGGCCGGGCTCCCGCAAACTTTCTCGACGTCGGCGGTGGAGCGACGAGCGAGCGGGTCACGGAGGCCTTCAAGCTGATCCTTTCCAACCGGAAAGTGCGCGCGATACTGGTCAACATCTTCGGTGGCATCGTGCGCTGTGATCTCATCGCCGAAGGCATCGTCAATGCCGTGCAGCAGGTCGGCGTCAAGATTCCCGTGGTGGTGCGTCTCGAAGGCACGAACGCCGACGCGGCGCGCAAGACGCTGGCGGTGAGCGGTCTGGCGATCACTCCGGCGCGCGACCTCACGGATGCGGCGACGAAGGTCGTGATGCTGGCACGGGGACCCTCACCCCGACCCTCTCCCGCAAGCGGGAGAGGGAGTGCCGTCACCCCGACCCTCTCCCGCAAGCGGGAGAGGGAGAAGAGATGAGCATCCTCGTCGACAACAAGACCAAGGTTGTCTGCCAGGGCTTCACCGGCAAGCAGGGCACGTTTCATTCGGAGCAATGTCTGGCCTACGGCACGCGGCTGGTCGGCGGCGTGACGCCCGGGCGCGGCGGCCAGAAACACCTCGGATTGCCTGTGTTCGATACGGTGCGCGATGCGGTGGCCAGCACCGGCGCCGAGGTCAGCATGATCTATGTGCCGGCGCCGTACGCGGCCGACTCGATCCTTGAAGCGGCGGACGCGGGAATTCGGCTAATCGTCTGCATCACCGAGGGCATTCCGGTCAACGACATGGTCAAGGTCAAGGCGGCGCTGAAGGGCTCTCGAAGCCTGCTCATCGGGCCAAACTGTCCCGGCATCATCACGCCCGGTGAATGCAAGATCGGCATCATGCCGGGATTCATTCACCAGCGCGGCAGGGTGGGTATCGTCTCCCGCTCGGGCACGCTCACGTACGAAACCGTTTATCAGACCACTCACAATGGGCTCGGGCAGAGCACTTGCGTCGGGATCGGCGGTGACCCGGTGCGCGGGATGAATTTCATCGACGTGCTGGCGCTATTCGAGCAGGACGATGCCACCGACGGAATGATCATGGTCGGCGAGATCGGAGGCAGCGACGAAGAGGCGGCCGCGGCTTTCATCGCCGGCAACGTCAGCAAACCGGTCGTCGCCTACATTGCGGGCGTCACGGCGCCTCCCGGCAAACGCATGGGCCATGCCGGGGCGATCGTCGCGGGCGGCAAGGGCACCGCTGCGGATAAGTTCAAGGCCCTGGAGGCAGCGGGCGTCAAGACGGTGCGCTCACCGGCGGAGCTCGGCAGCGCGATGTTCGATCTGCTCAAGCGCAAACGCTCGTCGAAGGCCAAGCCTCACAAGAAGGTCGCGCTACGCAGGTCGACAAAACGAGCGGCGCGTCATCGCTGAGGGACACTTACCCCCACCCTTTCCCGCGTCTTCGCGGGAGAGGGTCTGAAAACAACACTCTCCCGCACGCGGGCGAGGGAACTAGAATCCGCACCAGTGGACGCAACCGACACAATCCGCATCGCTCTCGCACAGCTCGACTTGTTCGTGGGCGACGTGGACGGCAATGTCACACGCATCATCGATACGGCGCACACGGCGCGCGAACAGCACCGGGCGGATGTGGTGCTCTTTCCCGAGCTCGCCCTGTCCGGTTATCCACCGGAGGATTTGCTGTTTCACGGCGGCATGCGACGGCGGATCGCTCAAGGCCTCCAGCGGGCGCGACGGGAGATTCGCGGCATCGCAGCCGTGGTGGGCTACCCGGAGTACGCGGGCGAGGGCATCTTCAATTCGGCCGTGATGCTGCGTGACGGCGAGACACTCGCCAATCACCGCAAGCAATGCCTGCCCAACTACCAGGTGTTCGACGAGAAGCGCTACTTTCAGCCGGGCACAGCGCCGACGGTGATCGATTTAGCCGGCGCACGCTGGGGCCTGCTCGTCTGCGAAGACGTCTGGGAGCCGGAGCCGGCCCGCATGGCGCACCAGGCCGGCGCCCAGGCATTGCTCGTCATCAATGCCTCGCCCTACGAAATGCGCAAGCAGGTGGAGCGCGAAGAGGTGACGCGCAGCCGCGTCCGTGAAGTCGGACTGCCGACCGCCTTCGCCAATCTCATCGGCGGGCAGGACGAGCTGGTGTTCGACGGTCATTCGTTCGTCATGGCTGCGAACGGCGAGGTCGTGCAGCGCGCTCCCGCATTCACCGAAGGCCTGTATTGCGTCGATTTCCGGCGCGATGGCAAGCGCCTGGTCCCGCAGGCCGGCGAGATCGCTCCTTACCAGAGTGACGAGGAGAGCGTGTACAGCGGGCTCCTCCTCGGAGTGCGCGACTACGTCGACAAACATCGCTTTCCCGGCGCCGTGCTCGGGCTGTCGGGTGGCGTCGACTCCGCCCTCACGCTTGTCGTCGCAGTGGACGCGCTCGGCGCGGATCGGGTGCACGCCGTGATCATGCCTTCTCGCTATACGGCGCCGATGAGCATCGAAGACGCCACCGCGCAGGCGCAGCGTCTCGGCGTGAAGTTCAGCGTGATCTCGATCGAGGGGATGTTCGAGGCCACGCTGGGGGCGCTCAAGGAGGAATTCGCCGGGACCACACCGGGCACACCGGAGGAGAACATCCAGGCGCGTTGCCGCGGCGTGCTGCTGATGGCGATTTCGAACAAGACCGGTCGCATGCTGCTCACGACGGGAAACAAGAGCGAAATGGCGGTGGGCTATGCGACGCTTTACGGCGACATGGCGGGTGGCTTCGCCCCGATCAAGGACTGCAGCAAGACGCTGGTGTACCGGCTCGCTCGCTTTCGCAATGCGCGCTCTGCGGTCATTCCGGAGCGCGTGTTGACGCGGCCACCGTCAGCGGAATTGCGCGCCGATCAGAAAGACACCGATTCGTTGCCGCCCTATGAAGTGCTCGACCCGATTCTCGAGGCCTTCATCGAGGAAGACCTGTCGGTGGATCAGATCGTGGCTCGTGGCTTTCAACGCGCGACGGTCGTGCGCGTGCTCGACATGGTGAAGCGCAACGAATACAAGCGCCGTCAGGCGCCGCCCGGCGTGCGCGTCAGCGGCCGCGCATTCGGCCGCGACTGGCGCTATCCGATCACCAGCGGATATTGAAAGAGAGCAGGTACCGGGTTTGCCTTATTTGCTGTTTGCGATCGCAGTCGGGCAAACAGCAAATAAGGCAAACCCGGTACCTACCAGAATTTCCACCAGCTGTCCTTCTTTTCTACGCGCTCGGCGGTATCGGGGAAGTTGGCGCGATAGACGCTTGCCGACTGCTCGGCGAGCTCGGTCATGCCCAGCTCTCGATACGCATCCGTCATGATCTCAAGGGCATCACGCACCGCGGGCGCGCCGTCGTAGTTCTCGATCGTGTACTTCGCCCGGGCAGCCGCGCCGATGTAGGCGCCGCGCCGCATGTAGTATTTGGCGACATGAATCTCGTAATCCGCCAGCCGGTTGCGCAGATAGAGCATGCGGCGGCGCGCATCGTGCGCGTACTCGCTCTTCGGGTGCTGCTGGACGATGGTCTGGAATGCAGCGAATGACTGGCGCGCATCCGCAGGCGGGCGCTCGCTCAGGTCCACCCTCAGCCAGCGCTCCAGAATGTTGGGCGCACGCTCGAAGTACACCAGTCCCTTGATGTAGTAAGCGTAGTCGACCCGCGGATGGGTCGGATTCTCGCGAATGAACTGATCCGCTTCATCGACTGCAGACTCGGCCTCGCGGTTCTTGTAATAGGCATACATGAGGTCGAGCCGCGCTTGTCGCGCAGCGTCGCTGAACGGGTAGCGCGCATCGAGCGCTTCGTAGGTGGCGATGGCGTTCTTATAATCCGAAGATTCCAGGTCCTCCCTGGCGCGTCGATACAATACGTCCGGGTCGCCCTCCGGCACGCGGCCTGAGCCGCCACGACAGGCGGAAAGCGAAGCGATGACGATGACGGGCAGCGCGCAGAGGCGCAGGAGTATCAATGAACGGGCAGGCACGCGTTGCCTCGGTTGGCCGGAAGGCGGCACAGTATAGCCGAACTCATGAACCGCCTCTGATGCTCCACATGACATCGAAGTTCCATACCCATTCACTGCGAGTCCCCGAGGAGTTCGCGGGAATGCGCCTGGACCAGGCACTCGCCCGGCTGCTCCCGGAGTATTCGCGCTCGCGTCTCAAGGAATGGATCGAGGCCGGCCGCGTACGTGTGGCGAATCGTGCGCCGCGACCGCGAGACCTGTTGAGCGGCGGCGAGCGCGTCGTCGTCGAGGCTGAGCCATCGATCTCACCGACGATACTGCCGCAAGCCCTGGATCTCGAAATCGTGCATGAGGATGACTGCCTGATCGTCATCAACAAGCCGGCGGGGCTGGTCGTGCATCCGGGCACCGGCAACC
>DATBVX010000264.1:0-3717 GCA_036515135.1 Steroidobacteraceae bacterium | reverse complement strand
GAGCCGCTGAGTCCTTGAGGGCGACGCACGCCACGACAATCGCCAGTTCCTTGGTCTTGCGATCGAGCGTACCCTTCTTCAGGTAATTGGCCTCGGTCGCGTCGTTGTGCTTTTTGAAGGAGGATTCGATGCAGCAACTACAAGGTAAGACAGCGCTGGTAGCCGGCGGTGGCCGCAACAATGGAAAGGCGATTGCGCTCGCCTTCGCGCGCGAAGGCGCCGATTTGATACTCGTCGCCCGGGAAAAAAGGGCGGAGCTCGATCAGGTGGCGCACGATTGCGAAAAACTCACCTCTCAGCCTCAGCGCGCACACGTCGTTGCATCGAAGACGGGTCTTTATGGGCTCATCAAGGCGCTCGCCCTCGAACTCGGGCCCTACAACATCAGGGCGAACCTCATCGCCTTGTCGCTCATCGATAACGTCCGCGCGAACCCGGAGTGGTATCGCGACAGAGGAGCCGGCGGCCACACCGACGAAGAGCTCGCCGGCGTCGCTTTGCGACGGACCGGCAAGCCGGAGGAGGTGGCCAACGTGGCCGTCTTCCTCGCCTCCGACCAGTCGTCGTTCGTGACGGGCGATCGCATTATGTGCAATGGCGGCAAGTACATGTAAAACGACTGCCAGGCACGTGTTGTCTGGGTCATTCACATTCGGGAACCGTCCGTCCGATCAGGACTTGAATTCAGGAGAAACCCCATGATCCACATAATAGCCATCATCAATAGCGTGAGCCGCCACCTTGACATGCTCGAGGCATCGTCCGACGCTGTAGCCGGCCATTGCGTGCAATGACGCTGAACCTAAATGAGTTCTGAAACCGAATCCGCCGCCGGCATGCTGAGCCCTTACCGGGTGCTCGATCTCACCGACGAGCGCGGGCTGTTGTGCGGGAAGATGCTCGCTGACCTGGGCGCGGACGTGCTGCAGATCGAGCCGCCCGCCGGCAATACCGCGCGCCGCGTTGCGCCCTTCTATCGCGACGATCCGGGTCCCGACCATAGCCTGTTCTGGTGGGCGTACGCGGCGAACAAACGCAGTGTCACGCTCGATCTGATGAGCGCCGACGGCAAGGCTTTGTTCGAGCGTTTGGTCGCCTCGGCGCACTTCCTGATCGAATCCGGCAGGCCCGGCGAGTTGGCAGCCTTGGGGCTTGGGTACGACCGGCTCGCTGACATCAATCCGGCATTGATCGTGGTGTCTATCACGCCCTTCGGCCAGACCGGTCCCTACGCGACCTACCTCGCGTCGGACCTGGTGGGCATGGGTCTGGGCGGATTCATGTACGTCACGGGTGACCCCGATCGCGCGCCGCTGCGTGTCGGGTTTCCCCACTTCTACCTGCATGGCTCTGCGGCTGCCGCTGCGGGCGCCATGCTCGCGCACTCGCAGCGCGTCTTGACCGGGCAGGGTCAGCATGTGGATGTCTCCTGCCAGGAAGCCGTTGCGCGCTCGCTCGCCAATTCACTCGCCAGCTACGCGATCGAGGGTTCGGTCATCGTGCGCCAAGGTTCTTACCGGCAGACGGGCGCTGATACGTTCATGCGCATCACCTGGCCGTGCAAGGACGGGTTCGTGAATTTCCAGTTCGCGGGCGGCGCATCCTCGGGTCAGAGCGTCAACAATTTCGTGCGCTGGATGGCCGACGAAGGCTCGCCGGACGAGTACCTGCTGAGCCTCGACTTCAGGGCGATGGGCTATGGGATGATCACCAGCGAAACGATGAACAGGATCGTTCCGCCGGTTTCGCGTTTCCTGCTGGAGCGCACCAAGCAGCAACTATTCGATGGCGCAATCGAACGGCGCATCCTGTTGTTTCCGGTGGCCACCCTCGGGGACATTCTCGAGAATCCCCAGCTCGAGGCGCGCGGCTTCTTCGAGACGGTCGAGTCCCGCGAATTCGACGCGAGGCTGACGATGCTCGGCCCCTTCGCCCGTGCCAGTGCCGCGCCGCTCAAGCCGGGCGGGAAGGCGCCCAAACGCGGGCAGCACAACGCCGAGATCTATGTGGACGAGCTCGGCCTTGCGCGCAGCGATCTCATCCGGCTCGCGAGCGCCGGTGTGATTTGAGGCGAGACGAAGCGATGCGCCCTCTCGACAATCTCAAGGTGCTGGACTTCTGCTGGGTCGCGTCCGGACCGATGACGACCGGCTATCTGGCCGAGTATGGCGCTACGGTCGTGCGGGTGGAGTCGAAGCTGCGCCCCGACGTGCTGCGCAGCTCGCCGCCCTTCGGCGGCAAAGGCAGGAGCCTCAACCGCAGCGGCTACTACGCCAACTACAACGCCAACAAGTACGCGCTGGGGCTCAATCTGGGCAGTCCCAAGGCCATCGCGATCGTGAAGCGCATGGTGGCTTGGGCCGACATGGTCACCGAGAATTTCACGCCCGGGACGATGGAGCGATTGGGGCTCGGCTACGACGAGCTGCGCAGGATCAAATCCGACATCATCATGTTCAGCACCTCGATGCTCGGCCGCGGCGGACCGAATTCGAAGCTGCCGGGATTCGGCGCCGTGCTCTCGTCGCTGAGCGGCATGACCGGTCTTACCGGCTGGCCGGATCGCGGGCCCACCAATCCGTATGGCGCCTACACGGATTTCATCACGCCGCGTTTTGCGGTCGCCACCTTGCTGGCGGCGCTGGACTATCGCCGGCGTACCGGCAGCGGCCAGCACATCGACATGTCGCAGCTCGAAGTCGCGCTGCACTTCGTGGCGCCCTTGCTGCTCGACTGCGCGAACAACGGCCGCGAAGGCAGCCGCACGGGCAATCGCCACGAGGCGGCTGCACCCCACGGCGCGTATCCGTGCCGGGGCGAGGATCGCTGGGCCACGATCACCTGCATGACCGATGCGCACTGGCTCGCTTTGCGGCAAGTGCTCGGCGACCCGTCGTGGATGCAGGCAGAGCGTTTTTCAACGCTGCTCGGGCGTAAGCGCGACGAAGACGAGCTTGAAGCCCTGCTCGCGGACGCGACGCGGACATGGGAAGCGGAGGCACTGATGCATGCGCTGCAAAGCGCCGGGGTTCCCGCAGGCGTCGTGCATCCGAACAAGGGCGTGATCGAAGACCCGCAGCTCGAACACCGCGGCCATTTCGTCTACTACGAGAAGGCGGAAATCGGTCGCCATCCGGT
Organism: Steroidobacteraceae bacterium; assembly: GCA_036515135.1. Lineage (GTDB taxonomy): Bacteria > Pseudomonadota > Gammaproteobacteria > Steroidobacterales > Steroidobacteraceae > DATBVX01. The sequence goes on along the minus strand of DATBVX010000264.1, from coordinate 579 downwards.
ACAGCGCTCAGAGTTCAGGCTTTCGCGCGCGGCCGCCGCGCAAAACTGGCCGACGCCTTTCATCGGCGAGCACACGCTGCAAGTCTGCCGCGAGATCCTCGGCATGGCGGACGCCGAGATCGAAGCGCTGATTGCCGAGGGCGTGCTGGAAGTGCCGGCGCCTGCCGAGGCCGGCGGGTAACGCGACGGTAATCCCGCTCAATCGATCGTGAGCCCGGTTGCCTGCACGACCTTGGTCCACTTCGCGATCTCACGCTCCATGTGACGGCGGAAATCCGTGGGAGCCATTCCGCCCGGTTCCGAACCCTCCATGGCCAAGCGCTCGCGCATCTCGGGTGTGGCGAGGATGCGTCGGACCTCTGCGAGGATCTTCTCCGTCCGTGCCCGCGGCGTGCCCCTGGGCAGCACGATGCCCTGCCAGGAGTTGGCTTCGAACCCTGGCAGGCCTGCTTCAGCCATCACCGGAACCTCAGGCAGGGCGCTGACCCGTTTGGATGCGGTGGTGGCAAGTGCGCGCAGCTTGCCGGCGCGTACATGCGGTACCGCCGAAGGGGGTTGACTGAACGCAAGCTGGATCTG
>DATBVX010000263.1:0-7515 GCA_036515135.1 Steroidobacteraceae bacterium | reverse complement strand
GTGTCACGCGAGAAGCGCGCCGCAGCAACCGCGAGCGCAGCTGCGCTGAATCCGATGACCACCGCAAGGTCGAGCCCGACGTCGAAGTCTGCGCCAAAGGCGACGGTCGGTCCGGCCGTAGCCGCGTGCTTGAGTATGTCGACGCCATGCGTATACGGATTCAGAGTGGCCACGAACCGCAGGGCAGACGGCAACTGCTGCACGGGGTACAGCGAACCGGACAGGAAGAAAACCGGAAAGATCACCAGGTTCATCATCGTGGCGAAATTGTCCAGGGTGCGTGACCAAGCCGCGACCAGCATTCCAAGGCTCGCACACGCGAGCGCCGTGCCGAGCAGACCAACCGCCAACAGCGGAATCGAGACCTGCGGGCTCAGATATCCGAGCATCCCCAACAATACAAGCAGCATCAGCGCCTGCACCAGCGCGGAAAGGGTCGCTCCGAGGGCCTTCGCCAGCACGATCCAATAATGCTCGATCGGTGCGATCACGAGCATGCGCATCACGCCGGACTCCTTGTCGTACACGGTGGAGAGTGCCGCCAGCATGCCGCCGAACAGCAGCGTCATTCCGAGCACGCCCGGCACCAGAAAGGCCTGGTAGCTTAAGTCGCCAAGCTTGCCCTGAACCGCGCCAAGCCCGGCACCGATCACCAGTAGCCAGAGCATGGGACGCACCATCGCAGACAGCAGACGCCCGCGTTGCCGCAGGAGCTTCAGCACTTCGCGTTCGAGCACGGCAATCATTGGGCGCGCAATCATCGTCAGGCCGCCCTCTTCTGGGAAGTCCCGGTCTGGTTGACCCACAGGAACACGTCGTTCAAGTTTGGCCGTCGCCAGCGCACGGCTCGCGCGCTGACCGCGAGTTCGCCCTGCAGCGAGACCAATTCTGCAGGCTCTTTGTTGCAGCGGAATTGCACGCAGTCGACCTCGATCAGGGCTGCGCCGAGGCGCGGAGCGAACTGCTCGGCAAGCTCTGCCGGATTATCGGTCTCGACCTCGACGATGTATCTCCCGAGCTGTTCGATCAGTGCCCGGGGGTGTCCACTACGCACGATGCGGCCTGAGCTCAAGAATGCCACTTCGTCGCAGTCGGCCGCTTCCTCTAGATAATGAGTCGTCAAGAACACCGTGATGCCCAGCCTGGCTCTGAGCCCCGTGACGTAACGCCAGATGGCGCGGCGGTTGGGCAGGTCGAGTCCGATCGTCGGCTCGTCGAGGAACAGGATCTGTGGCTGATGGATCACGCCGCGTGCGATATCGAGCGTGCGGCGCATCCCGCCGGAAAGCGAGGCGACCGGGTGATCACGCTTTTCGCTCAAACCGAAGAGCTCCAGTAACTCGGTGCTGCGTCGCTTGATTTCGGAGCAAGAGAGATCGTTGAGCAGGCCGGCGAAGCGCAGATTCTCGGCGACCGAGAGCGTGCGATCGAGCGCGGGGTCCTGGAACACGACGCCGATACTCCGGCGTACAGCAAGCTTCTGCGTGTGCACTGAATATCCTGCCACGCACGCCTCGCCCGATGTCGGGCGGATCAGCGTCGAGAGCATGTGGATCGTGCTCGTTTTGCCGGCGCCGTTGGGGCCGAGCAGGCCGAAGAACTGACCGCGCGGAATCGCCAGATCGACGCCCACCACGGCCAGCGTGTCGCCGTAACGTTTAGTGAGGCGATCCGCGCGAATCGCGACGTCAGTCATTGTGAGGAAAGTGCGCGCGAGTTGCGTTGGTCGCGGAAAAACAGCAAGGGTTTCTCTTGGACCGTCCGCTGTGCCGCGCTGGCAACGGCCTCCTCCACGAGATGATGGTGAGGAGAGAGGTCACAGACCGGGTCTGCATTCGCCGGATCGCCGGTAAACAGGTATGCCTGACAACGGCATCCGCCGAAATCCTTGGCCTTTTCCGGACAACTGCGGCACGGCTCCTTCATCCATGCATCGCCGCGGAAGTGATTGAAGCCAGGCGAGTCGTACCAGATCGACCCGACGCTTGCCTCTCGCACATTGGGGAACTCCAGTCCCGGAAGCATGCGCGCCGCGTGACAGGGGAGCGCGGTTCCGTCCGGCACAATGGTGAGAAACACCGAGCCCAATCCGTTCATGCACGGCTTGGGTCGACGTTCGAAATAGTCGGGCACGACGAAATAGATCCTCATCCGCTGCCCGATCTTTTCCCGAAAGCGTTGGGTCGTCTCCTCAGCCCGTTGCACCTGTGCGCGGCTGGGGAGCAACTGGTCCCGATTTTTCCAGGCCCAACCGTAATACTGCGTATTGGCGAGCTCCACGTATTCGGCTCCAAAGCGCTCCGCCATGTCGAGAATCTGCTCGACGTGGTCGATGTTGAGCCGGTGCAGCACGACGTTGAGCACCATGGGGTAGTCGTACTTCTTGATGAGCGCGGCGACTTTCGATTTGAGATCGAAGGTGCGGGTGCTGCTCAGAAAATCATTCATTTCCCGGGTGCTGTCCTGAAACGACAGCTGGATGTGGTCCAGTCCCGCGTCCTTGAGTGCTTTGATGCGGGTTTCGTTCAGCCCGACTCCGGAGGTGATGAGATTCGTGTAGAAGCCCAGCGTGTGCGCCTCCCCGACGATCGCCTCCAGGTCGTCGCGCATGAGCGGCTCGCCGCCCGACAGCCCGAGCTGCACGGCACCCAGTGCGCGCGCTTCGCGCAACACGCGTATCCACTCGTCGGTCCCGAGCTCCTCTTCGGTGCGCGCGAAATCGACGGGGTTGTAGCAAAACACGCAATGGAGCGGGCACCGATAGGTGAGCTCCAGCAGAAGCCACAGCGGTGGCCCCGGCTTGTGGGTCGACGCGCTCACGTGCGAATTTCCAGCCATTTCTTTTCCAATGCGAAGGACACGAAGGCATCGACATCGCCGGAAAGGCCGGTCGCGCCAAACGACTGCTCTAGATCCGCGGTGATCTCGGCGAGGGTATGCGCACCGTCGCACCGCTTCATGATCTCACCCGCGCTGCCATTGAGCTTGACCATTCCTTCCGGGTAAAGGAGCACGTGTGAATTCTGCGCGGGCTCCCACTGCAGCCGAAAGCCGCGGCTGATCATGGGCTTTGCGGTGGCGACGATCGCGTTCATGCCTGCGTCCCATAGCGGTGAGCCATGGCATCGTTCATTTCCCAGAGCACGTCGAGCTTGAATTGCAGGATTTCTAGCGCACGGTCCTGCGCTGCGCGCGTGTCAAACCAGTCGAGCGTGAAGGCAAGCCCGAATTCGACGTCGCGGCGCGCCAGACTGACGCGACTCTGGAAGTACTGCAGGCCGGACCGATCGATCCACGGATAATGCCCGGGCCAGTTGGCGAGGCGCTGTTTGTGGATTTCCGGCGCGAAGAGCTCGGTCAGCGACGAGCACACGGCCTCCTGCCATGGCGCCCGCCGGGCGAAGTTCACGTACGCGTCGACGGCGAAGCGCACACCGGGCAGCACATCGGTCAGGTTCTCCACTCGGTCGCGGGCAAGTCCGACGGCCTCGGCCAAGCGCAACCAGGATTCAATGCCGCCCGGATCGTCGCCGTACCCGTCGTGGTCGAGAATGCGTTGCACCCAGGAGCGGCGCACGGCACGGTCCGGGCAATTGGCGAGGATGGCGGCATCTTTGACGGGGATGTTGATCTGATAATAGTAGCGATTCGCGACCCAACCGCGGATCTGCTCAGGTGTCGCGGCACCGGAATTCAGCATCACATTGAATGGATGGTGGATGTGATACGCGCTGCCCTTCGCTCGCAGCCGCTCTTCGAATTCCGGTTGGGTCCAGGCCCCTTCTGTGGAGACAACGGCGGTCATAGCACGATTTCCATGCCGTCCCAGGCGACTTCTACGCCGCGACGCGTGAGTTCGGCGCGCTCGGCGGAGTCTTCATCGAGTATCGGATTCGTGTTGTTGATGTGTATCAGGATCTTACGCGTGTCCGACGGCAGGCGGTCGAGCCATTCGAGCATGCCGCCCGGGCCGCTTTGCGGCAGATGACCGATGTCGCGCGCGTGCTTGCGTGAAAGCCTTAAGCGAATCATTTCGTCGTCGGTCCAGAACGTGCCGTCGACCAGTACACAAGCAGCCGATTGCATGCTGCGCCATACGCGCTCGTCCATGGCACCCAGGCCCGGTGCATAAAGTGCCGCTCGTCCCGTGACCTCGTCCGCGATTTCGAGCGCCAGATTGTCTCCGGGAACCGGCGACTCGCGATTCGGTGAATAGGGCGCCGGCTTGCTCGCGACCGGCAGCGCATGCCAGCGCACGCCCGTCACCCCGTCGATCGCGAACCCCTCGCCATCGAGACCAATGCGCTGTCGCTCCACCCCGCAGTAGTACGAAAGCACCCCGAGAACAGGGTTGCCGCGCGTGAGATCGGCATACGTACTGTCGGTGCACCAGACCGGCCACGGCCGCGTGGATTCCCTCAACATGTACAACCCCGTGGTGTGGTCAATTTGCCCGTCGACGAGAACAATCGCGGCAATTGCGCTGTCGCGGGCGGCGCGCCCGGGCTGTAGGATGGGGTTCGCCTGCAGCTGAGCTGCGATGTCCGGCGAAACATTGACCAGCGCCCACGAGGTTTCAGCGCTGCCGGTTACGGCGATCGAAGACTGGGTCCGCGGGCGGGCACGCAACGTACCCTTGCGTAAACCGGCGCAGTTGCGGCAGTTACAGTTCCATTGCGGGAAACCGCCGCCGGCGGCGGATCCCAGCACACGAATTTTCAAGAGTCGACCGGCGCAGCCCGCTTGCGCGGGCTGACACCAGGGTTACTTCAGCGATTGGCGATGTACATCGTGATTTCCATGCCGTACCGGAAATCAATCGCTTGCGGAGTTTCCCACTTCATGACAATGCTCCTTAATCGGCTACCTGACGACGGCCCAAGATTGCCGCCACGCTTTTGACGAGCTGGTGTCAATGGCCCACCGCGCTCTCGGGGCGATATTCAACGCTGGCGAGGTCAGCCGATACGGGATCATCATGAAACTCGCCTCATGATTTTCATGAGCCGGGGCCCATGCCAAGTGCACCAACTTCGAGGGGCGCTGTAACATCATTCCATTGGCGGATTTCCCTTACCAAAGCAGTCGCCGGTGAAGCTCAGGACTCACCTGAACCTGGTGGTGGCCGGCCTGACCGCCGCCTTCGTGATCGTGCTGATAACGGCCGAAATCCAGACCACGCGGGCGTCCGTGCGGGAAGAGATCGAGGCGGCGAACCGCGTGGCGTCGCAACTGTTGGGCCGCCTCGCATCGATCTATTCACGCGAAGGAGGCCCGGAGCTGCTGCTGCAGTTTCTGGAGCAACTGGGTCGCGTTCGCGCGAATGACATCCTATTGCGGTCGGCTGCCGGAGAAGTGCTGTATCGATCGCCACCACCGACCTGGAAGGCAGGGCGCGAGGCGCCAGCCTGGTTTGCACAGCTTTTCGCGCCGCAGCCTGCCAGGCATACGTTCCCGCTGCCCGGGGGTGTGCAACTGACCGTGGAAGCCGAGTCCTCGCGCGCCGTGCTCGATGCCTGGGATGACATCACGAGGCTGCTCACCATAGCGACGATCATGCTGGTCATCGCGAATGGGCTCGCGTTCTGGTCGATCGGGCGTGCGCTCAGGCCATTTCCAATCATCGTGGACGGTCTGGAGCGCATCCAGGGAGGGGACCTCGCGTTTCGGTTGCCGATGCTGGCCGGATCCGAAGCGCGCGCGATCGGTGCCGCATTCAACCGCATGGCGCAAGCGGTGGAGGACAAGGTACAAGCCGAGCGGAAGGCGCGTGAAGCTGAGACGCGGCTCGAGGAACGACGCGAAATGGCGCACTTGGTCGAACAACGCGTCGAAGAGGAACGGCGTCTGATCGCGCATGAACTGCACGATGAGTTTGGCCAATCGGTCACCGCGATTCGCAGCCTCGCGCTCGCAATTGCGCCGCAAGGGGGCGCGCGTGATCCCGCGATGGGCGAGGCGGCGCGCCTGATTTCCGATGAGGCCGCGCGTTTGTACGACGCGATGCATGGACTCATTCCGCGTCTGATGCCGCTTTCGTTGGATACGCTCGGGCTCGCCGAAACTCTGGAAAATCTCGTGCGAGATTGGCAGCGCCGCTATCCGTCAATTGCGCTGTCGCTCCAGCACGATCTCCCGGCGGATCTCGGTCCGAGCGTGACGCTCGCGCTTTACCGAGCCGTACAGGAGGGTCTGATTAACGCATTGCGGCACGCGCAAGCGTCGCGCGTGGACGTCAGCCTGCAATCCGATGCGCATCGAATCGTCGTGACGATCACCGACGACGGCGTAGGGCTGCCAGCGGACTGGTTGCGGCCGGGACACTTCGGGCTGCGCGGACTGGCAGAGCGCGTCGAGCACCTGGGCGGTGTCTTTGCCGTCGGCAATCGTGAGCCCCACGGCGTTTGCCTGACTGCCGAAATTCCGCTGACGAGAGCCGCATGATCCGCGTTCTGCTGGTCGACGATCACGCCGTGGTTCGTACCGGGTTTCGACTCCTGCTGCAATCGCTCGCGGAAATATCGGTCGTCGCCGAGGCGGAATCGGGTGAGGCGGCGTGTCAGCGCTACCTCGAGCTTACGCCCGATGTCGTGGTGATGGATCTCGCCATGCCAGGCATGGGGGGCCTCGAGGCGCTGCGGCGAATTCGCGCTCGGCATCCGCAGGCTCGCGTGCTGGCGCTCTCCGCTCAGGATGATCCCATGCACGCCCGGCGGGCGCTGCGGGAAGGTGCGCTCGGCTTTCTCTCCAAACGCAGTGCCCCCGAAGCCTTGATCGAAGCCGTGACCACCGTCGCCGCCGGCCGGCGTTACATCGATACGAATCTGGCGCAGAAACTTGCGCTCGCGGAAATCGAGGGTGCGGGAAAGCCCCCGATCGACCAGCTATCAGAACGGGAATTCGATGTGTTCATCCGCCTTGCTCGGGGCGCCACCGTGCAGAAGATTGCCGAGGATCTCAAACTTTCCGCGTCGACCGTCGGTACTCACCTCTACAACATCAAGCAGAAGCTCCAGGTCGCCAATCAATCCGAGCTCACCCTCCTCGCTATTCGCCACGGTCTCATCGAGGCCTGATCAAATGAATCGATCCTGTTCCGTGATCCTGTCGCGCAGCATTGTGTTTCTCCTGCTGTCATGCGCTTCCTTCGCAGCAGCGGACGAGCCCGTCGATTCGCGCCAGCTCAATTTGAGCCTGCTCGAGGCAGCCCGCGCGGGCGATGCGGCCGCGGTCGAGCGCCTGTTGCAGAAAGGAGCGTCGGTCAAGGCGCGCAACCGGACCGGCGCAACACCACTGATCCAGGCGGCGCGCGGTGGCCACACTCAAATCGTGCGTACGCTGCTCGGGGCCGGCGCGGACGTCGATCAGGCGAATCTGGAGCGGGCAACGCCACTCCTCGAAGCCACCCGCAATGGCCATCTGGAGACGGCGACGGCGCTGATCCAAGGCGGCGCGGATGTCAATCGCATCGACCGGCAATTGCTCTCACCCCTCATGCACGCCGTTTATGGCGGG
>DATBVX010000262.1:0-2941 GCA_036515135.1 Steroidobacteraceae bacterium | reverse complement strand
GGCAGAATTTCGCCTATATCAGGAGCGCCGCAAAGTACCTGTCCGAGCGCACCTGTGAGATGCCTCGGCTCGCAAGGGGTAAGCGGTAACTCGGCGGCGTGCTTGCTTATGACGCGAGGTGCAGGTCGGAGCGCAGGGGATTGGCGGCGAAGTGTGTCTTCCAGAGTCGCGGCGTGAGCTCAGCGACGCGTGCCGCGGGGTGCTGGCCGACACGTTGCAGAACATCGACGAGATAGGTGTACGGATCGATGCCGTGCAGACGACAGGTGACGATCAGACTCTGCACGATGCCGACGTGCGCAGCGCCGAGCTCGGTCCAACAGAAATTCCAGTTCTTTCTCCCCATCGGGATGGCGCGCAGCGCGCGCTCCAGATGGTTCGTGTCGATCGGCACGTCCGGATCGGTGAGAAAGACTTCCAGGCCCAGGCGGCGCTCGCGCACGTAGTTCAACGCCTGGGTGAACGGATTGCTCGGCAGCAGCCCCTGGCGCTCGAACTGGCGGTTGACCCAGTCGAAAAACGCATCGACCCGCGGCTTGCTGTGCGTCAGTCGATGCAAACGCTTGCTCTCACCGATGAGCTTGCCTTCGCGAATCTCCTCCTCGATCGCATAGAGCGCCCGGATTTGCTCGAGCGCTTCGCCGACGCCGTCCGGATCGGCCGTCTGAGCTTCGAAGAAGGTTCGCCTCGAATGCGCCCAGCACTGCGCGTGCGTCAGCCCGGTTTTCTTCGCGAAGCTCTCGTACGCTGCGTACCCATCGCTCAGCAGCACCGCATCCGGCGCCTGCGTCAGCCCCAGCGTTGTGCGCACATTCTCGGCCGCGCGCGAGGGGAAGTACGGAAAACACACTTCGTCGCGCTCCCCGTACACCGGCCAGAAAAACGCCGTCTTCATCTTGCCGTGACTGACACGGCCGGCCTTGATCGGCGTCTCATCCATCGCCTTCACACGGCTCGCGCGGATGGAGTCGAGCTGGGCTTCGTAGATCGGCTCCAGTAGCCCGATGCTCTGCTGGGACAGCTGCGTCAGCCACGGCCGGCTGACCGTGATGCCCGCATCGAGCAACCGCTGGTGCTGGCGGTACAGCGGCAGGTGGTACGCGAACTTCTCCACGAGCAGCCCGGCGACAAAACTCACATCCGCGCGGCTCCCCTCGAGGACACCCGCCGGCGCCGCAGGAGTGTGGATCGCCTGCGTGTCCAGGCGCTTGATCACGGGCCGCACATACTTCAACACCACGTAGCTGCCCGGCCGCTGCGCCAGACGATAGCTCACCTTCTCGCCGATCACCTCGTACTGATCGGGTTCGAGCTCGGCCACCTGCGGGTGGGCCACCGGGATGATTTGCACCGGCACGCGCGCTTCGTCGAAGAACGGCAGCGCATCGGCCGCCTCGCTCGTGGGATCGCGCCGCGGCACGCGGCGGGTGTGTGCGGGCACCGTCTTGCGGGCTGCCACGGTCTGTCCCGGTTCGGGGAACACTTCACCCAGAGGCCTCTGGGAAGGATCAGGCTCACGCGCGAAGCGCTCGCTCTTCGAGCCGAACACCTGCCGCTTGAACCACTCCAGCTGATGCTTCAGCGCATCGATCTGGTGCTGCTGTGCCCGGATGGTGATCTCGTTCGAGTGCAGCAACGCGGCGACTTGTCCGGCACTCATGCCCGTTACTTCAGCGGCGCTCGGCAAGCGAGTCGGAGCTACGTTCTGCACGCGCGCAGTTTATCGCATCTGCGTGCGGAATCGTTAGCTCTTGCACGCGCATCGCATGCCGATATCGTTTGCGCTGTCGCGCCGGCTCGATGCCTTCGAGCAGCAGCTTCAATCCGGTCCAATCCATCTCCCGCGTGCGCACCGCGCGCCAGTCGCTGATGAAGCGGCCTGCCTCCAGGCGCTTCGCCCAGATGCAGAACCCGGAGCGGTCAAAATACAGTACCCGCATCTGTGTCGCGCGCCGGTTGATGAAGACATAGAGCGCGCCGTTCAGTGGGTCCGCACCCAGTCCGTGCTTCGTCAGGGCTTGCAAGCCGTCGAACGACTTACGCATATCGGTGGGCTCACCGTACAAATGCACGCGGATCTGTCCCTCGGGAAAGAACATCAGCCGCGCACCAGGTGCAGCAGCACGCCGCCACCCAAATCCAGGCGCAGCTCGCACCGCGAGCTCGTCGTCGTCGGCCGCAAGGTCCCCAGATCGACAAACTCCGGTGTCGGACTCACCGCGACCGCCGCCTCCTGCCGCGGCCCCTCCCCAGCGAACGTGGCCTCCAGCCTCGAGCGCCACCGGTAGAAGCTCGCCGTGCTGACCGCCTCACGTCGGCAGAACGCCTGCACCGTCAGTCCGCTGCTCGCAAAGCGCGCCAACATCCCCCGCCATGCGCTCGCACTCAGTCGCCGTCGCTTGATCCGCTCCATCGCTCGCTCCAGTGCTGTGAACTGGAACGGCATTCTCCGCATCCGGGCGCGCGCGTGAAGAACGCCGCGGGGTTACCGCTTACGGCGGAGATATGGGCAATGGTGCGCTCATCACGGTGGAGCTCATGGAGAAGAGCGGCATAACAACGCTGGTGTCGCTCATGGATTTCGGTTCCAAGGAAGCCCGCGACGCCGCACTGTCGACCGGCATGACGGACGGCATGGAATCGAGTTATCAGTTGCTCGACGACTTGCTCTCGGGTGGAGCCGCATAGCGCGCAGGGGCGTCACGTTCAAGAGCGATGTCATTCGCGGCCCAAGGTGCCGGATGGCAGTCTGCCTGGACTCCGAGGGCAATTCGATGCTGCTGCACCAGCTCGACTCCAAGAGCGGGTCGTGAGATCGCCGATCTGCTCGGTCACTCGAAGTTTCGTCTTTCGGGATCCTGATTTGGCCAAATCGACGGCGCTCGCCATCAACGTCCGCTGCGCACCACCTCGCGTAGGTGTGATCGTCCGCGCAGAACAA
>DATBVX010000261.1:0-4303 GCA_036515135.1 Steroidobacteraceae bacterium | reverse complement strand
CCACACCGGTATCAACCTGCAGGAGTGGTTCGGCGCCAGCGGCGAGGACGCGATCGCGTTCGGCGCGTTCTGGTCGCTCGCGGTCAATAGTTTGTTGTTCGTGGGATTGTCTGTGTTCACACGTCCGACGGCCGAGGAAATGGAAGCGTCGCGCGCCTGCGCGCGCGAGATGTTGCCGCCGCGCGGCGTGGTGGCGGCGCTTTCGCCGCAACAGTTCGCGGATCAACTGGCACGCATCGTCGGTCCCCAGACCGCCGCGCGCGAGGTACACCAAGCGCTCGTCGATCTCGAGATGAACGACAATGAGCGCCGACCGACACAATTGCTCCGCCTGCGCGAGCGCATCGAGCGCAATCTTTCGGGTCTGATCGGCCCGCTGCTCGCGCGCATGGTGGTGAACGACCGTCTGCAGCTCGACCGGGGCTCACCACTCGCGCTCGCCGACACGGTGCGCTCGCTCGAGGAACATCTGGAGGAATCGCGCTCGCGCTTGCAGGGTCTGGCGGGTGAGCTCGATGCGTTGCGCCGCTATCACCGTCAGCTCCTGCAAGAGCTGCCGCTGGCGGTATGCTCGCTCGGGCCGGATGACGAAATCGTGGTGTGGAATCACGCGATGGAACGCCTCTCCAGCCTGTCCGCGCGCGATGTGAGCGGTGTGGCGCTGTCCGGGTTACACGAACCCTGGGACGGGTTACTGCGCGGTTTCGTGGACGCGCAGGAACAGCACCTATATAAGTTGCAGGTCAACATTCTCGGTCACCCGCGTTGGTTCAATCTGTACAAGGCCGCGATCGAGGAGCAAAACCCGCTGGCGCAGGCGCGCGGCGGCATGGTAATCCTGATCGAGGATCTAACCGAACGCCAAACGCTGGAGGCTGAACTGGCACATACCGAGCGGCTGGCCTCGATCGGCCGGCTCGCCGCCGGTGTCGCGCATGAAATCGGAAATCCCCTGACGGGTATCGCGTCGTTGGCGCAAAACCTGCGCGACGAAAGCGACCGGACGGTCGTGCAGGAGAGTATCGCGCTGATTCAAGAACAGATCCGCCGTATTGCTGACATCGTGCAGACGTTGGTGACGTTCGCGCATGGCGGGTTGCCTTCGGAGCGTGCCACCGCGCCGGTCGAGATCGCGGCGAGTGTGGAGGAGGCGGTGCGACTGGTGCGACTGTCGCGCGCGGGCAAGCAAATCAATTTCATCAATCGTTGTGATGCCGACACGGTATTCCACGGCGATCGCAATCGGCTGGTGCAAGTGGTGGTGAATCTGCTCACGAATGCCGGCGATGCCTCGCGACCCGGCGACACCGTGGAGGTACGCTCCCAAGTCGTGGACGAGTTCCTGTGCATCGAGGTGGTGGATCAGGGCAGCGGTATTCCGGAGGAGTTGCGCGAGCGTGTGTTCGAGCCGTTCTTCACCACCAAGCAGCCGGGCGCGGGGACGGGTCTGGGGTTGCCGCTGGTGTACAACATCGTATCGGATTACGGCGGCACGATCGCGATAGAAAGCAGCCCTGGGCACGGCACGCGCGTGCTCGTGCGCATGCCGCTCACGCGCGAGCGGCGCGACGACCGAATCTCGGCATCGCAAACGGAGGCAGTATGAGCCGAATCCTGATCGTGGACGACGAAGTCGTCATCCGCCAGGCGCTGCGGCGCTTGCTCGAACGTCACGGCTACGAGGTAACGGAGGCGGGTTCGGTGGCGGAAGCGGAGAGTAGCCTCGAACTCGCCACCTTCGATCTCGTCGTCGCCGATCTACGCCTGCCCGGCGCGCCCGGTACCGCTATCATTGCCAAGTGCGCGCCGGCGCCGGCGCTCATAATGACCAGCTATGGCAGCGTCAAATCCGCGGTCGAGTCCATGAAGCTCGGCGCCGCCGACTACATCACCAAACCGTTCGACCACGACGAGATGCTGCTCGTGGTGCGCCGCCTGCTTGAGCAACGCCAACTGTGGCGGCGCGCGCAGGTGCTGCAAGCCGACCTCGAACGCGATTATCCGGTCGGCGGCATGATCGGCAACTGCGCCGCCATGCGCGAAGTATTCGACCGCATCCGCAAGGTGGCGCCGACCGACTCGACGGTATTGATCCTGGGCGAATCCGGCACCGGCAAGGAGCTGGTGGCGCGTGCGGTGCATGAGTTGAGCCCGCGCAAGGAGGCACCGATCGTTGCGGTGAACTGCGCCGCTATTCCCGACACGCTGATCGAATCCGAGCTTTTCGGCCACGAGAAAGGCGCCTTTACCGGCGCGATCGCAACGCATCGCGGCCTGGTCGAGGCGGCGGACGGCGGTACGCTGTTTCTCGACGAGATCGGCGAGTTGCCCGCGGCGGCGCAGGCGCGGCTGCTACGCGTGTTGCAGCAGGGCGAGATCCGGCGCGTGGGCAGTCCGCACGCGCGTAAGGTGAGCATTCGCCTGATCGCGGCGACCCATCGCAACCTCGAGCAGCGCGTGACCGAAGGGTTATTTCGCTCCGATCTGTACTTTCGTCTGCGCGTGATCGATATCCGGCTGCCGCCGCTGCGTGAGCGCAGTGAAGATCTCGAGGCGCTGGCGAATTTTCTGCTCGACAAGGCCTGTCGGCGTTTGAATCGCCCGCCGCCGCAGTTCGCGCCGCAGACCATCGCCGCGATCAATGCCTATCACTGGCCGGGCAACGTGCGCGAGCTCGAAAACGCCATCGAGCGCGCGGTGATTCTGTGTGAAACGGCGGAAATCACACCTGAGCTGCTGGCAATTGATGCGGTCGCCCACCCGGCGGCGACCGCGGCCGTGGACTCCGCGCTATCGCTGAAAGATTACTTCCGCCATTTCGTGCTCGATCACCAGGACCGGCTCACCGAAACCGAGCTTGCCGGACGCCTCGGACTCTCGCGCAAGGCGCTGTGGGAACGACGCCAGCGCTTCGGCATTCCCCGACCCAAGGACACTTAGGCTTGTTACCGCCGGTAACGCCAGCGTGTCACCATTGGTAACACGCTGTCCTCTCGCTTCTACGTATCTCACTGTTTTTATTTATTAGTCCTTCAGGCACGGCGTTTGCTACGAGAACCGGCGTCTGGATAAGAATTCTGCCCGTGCCGGCAGTGCATACAGTATGCCGGTAATACCGCGGTTCGCGGGGAGAAATTCCAAAGAGACGATGCCGTGCAAGAGAAATTAACGGGACAAATAAAAATGTCGCATCCCGTGAGCAGTCACCGACGACTTAAACCAGGAGGGGGAGCATCATGCCATTAGCCGAGTATTACCCCAGGTGTTAGTGCATGAGTCCATTCCTGCACCGCTGTGTCGCGACAGTATCGTGGCGAGCAATTTTGCCGTCTTTCACGAAGACAGATATCAGACCGAGGCCTGGTGCGATGCCTGTGCTTGCATTCAACTCCTGCACATGCGTCAACACCAGAACCAACGCAGCCACAGGCAGCCCCTTGATAATCATATTGACCCGGATCACCTGAACGATCTGAACCGGTACATTCTGAAGGAATCCTTTCGCCAGGCGCGCAAGCTGCAGACACGTTTGGCGCTGGATTATCATCCATGAGTTGGATCGCACGCCTATTTCGTCCGCACGTCGAACGGCCCTCCGGCTTTGCCGACCGCGTCACGGCCTGGAAAAATCTGCCCGTCGTTAGCGAAAATGTGCCGCTGGGGCAAGCCCGCTTTGTGGTAGTGGACGTCGAAACGTCGGGGCTCGACACCCGCCGGGATCGGCTGCTTTCCATCGGCGCCTGCGCCGTGGAGGCGCTGCGTGTGCGCACGGGAAAAAATTACGAATCCATTCTGCGCCGCGATGAAGCGAACCAACGCGAAAACATACTGATTCACGGCATCGGCCCGCAGGCGCAGGCGGCGGGCCAGCCACCGGAGGTATCCCTCATGGGTTTCCTTGAGTTTATCGGCAAGCAGCCGCTGGTGGCGTTCCATGCCGGTCTCGACCAGGCCATGCTCGACCGTGACTTGCGTGCAACGCTCGGGATGCGCCTGCACAACACCTGGATCGATCTCGCGCTGCTGGCGCCGGTACTGGTGCCCGAAGCACGATTGCCGCAGGCGGGTCTGGACGAATGGCTGGCTTATTTCGGTTTACGCGCGCACGTGCGCCATCGGGCGATGGACGATGCGCTGGCAACCGGCGAATTGTTCCTTGTATTGCTCAAGCGCGCGCTGGCACGTGGTCTCGATACCGTCGGTTCGCTGCTGGTCGCGGCCGAGGCGCATCAACGCAAGGTGCTGGGCAGCGGATTCGGAGGGGCGTGACAACCGGTCCGGCGTAGGGCCTGAAACCCTCGTT
>DATBVX010000260.1:0-11280 GCA_036515135.1 Steroidobacteraceae bacterium | reverse complement strand
AGGCGGGGTTCCGGTCGTCGCCGGAATCCGTTGATGGTCGCCACGGGATGCGCGCCCGCCGAAACCGCCAGCGCCGTGAATTCGCTTAGGTCCTGCTCCGAGGCAGGCTCCCCGATGCCGATGCGAACCAGGACCGCGTTTTCACCGCTACGCGGCCGCTCAAACAACCGGACTCTCCTGTCTCATCGGTTCCTATTCGGCGGGCGCGGCCGGTGTTTCCTCATCGCCGGAGGGCACGCGGATGTTGCGCGCCGGTACCACCGTCGAGATGGCGTGCTTGTACACCATCTGGCTCACGCTGTTCTTGAGCAGCACCACGAACTGGTCAAAGGAGTCGATCTGACCCTGAAGCTTGATGCCGTTGACCAGATAGATGGACACCGGCACCCGTTCCTTGCGCAATGTGTTCAGAAACGGGTCCTGCAGCGACTGGCCTCTGGCCATGTTCATCTCCTTGTTCTTTATCAGATTCTCGAGTCTGTTAGCCCTACGCTATCCCTTCCTTGGGGTGGCCGTTGAGTCCGGCCTGGGGCACCGTTGGGTCAAAATCTTAACATAGCCCAAGCTGCTGCTCAGGAACCGCGCGCGTCCGCGACGGCGCCGATGAGTTCGGCCGTCTGATCGAGCGCCCGATTGTCGGCCGATGCAATCCAGTGAGCCGCCGGAACTGTCCTCAGCCACGTCAGCTGCCGCTTCGCCAGGCGCCGGGTTGCGACGATCCCACGCCGGACACCTTCATCGAGCCCGTACGCACCGTCGAGGTGTGCCCACAGCTGTCGGTAGCCCACGGCGCGCATCGACGGTGTGGTCGCCGTCAGGTCGCCACGCGCGCGTAATGCGCGGACCTCGTCGAGGAATCCAGCTTTCATCATGGCATGGAAGCGCCGCTCGATGCGTTGATGCAGATCCGCGCGCCGCGCGGGGCACATCACGATCTTCAGTGCGCCATCCGTGAGCAGCGCACCTCGTCGATCGGCCTGCAGCCGGGTGATCGGTGAACCAGTGAGATAGAACACTTCGAGCGCGCGCTGGATCCGCTGCGGGTCGTTCGGATGAATCCGTGCGGCGGCTTCCGGATCGACGCGCGCGAGTTCCGCGTGGAGATCCGCGATGCCCCCCTGCGCCACACGTTCATCGAGCTCGCGCCTGAGCTCGGGATCCGCTTCCGGCAGCTCCGCGAGCCCGTGCAGCAGCGCGTGAAAATAGAGCATGGTTCCGCCGACCAGCAGCGGCATGTGGCCGCGCCCACGGATCTCGTCGATGGCCTGCCCGGCATCGCGCAGAAACTGGCCCGCGGAGTAGGTCGCCGCGGGATCGAGAATGTCGATCAGGTGATGCGGGATTCGCTCGCGAATGGCGCGGTCCGGCTTCGCTGCGCCGATGTCGAGTCCGCGATAGACGAGAGCGGAGTCGACGCTCACGATCTCCGCCCCGATGCGTTCCGCCAGCGCGATGGCAGCCGCGCTCTTGCCGGCGCCCGTCGGCCCCATCAGGAGAATCGTCACGTCAGCGGCCGCGTAGAAACAGACGATCGAGATCCGCCATCGACAGCCGCATCCACGTCGGGCGTCCGTGGTTGCACTGGTCGGCGCGTTCGGTGCGCTCCATCTCGCGCAGCAGCGCGTTCATCTCGCTGATCGTGAGCGTGCGATGCGCGCGTACCGCGGTACGACAGGCGAGCGTCGCCAGCAACTCCATGCTGCGATCCTCCAGCCGCAGGCTCGCATCACGCTCGCGCAGATCAGCGAGTACATCGTGTACCAGTGCACCGATGTCGGTGCGCGCGAGCAGCGCCGGTACCTGGCGGATGAGCAGCTGGGTCGGACTCAGGCGATCGATCTCGAACCCGAGCCGCTCGAATTCCGCCCGGTGCTGTTCGGCGTAGTCAGCTTCCGACGTCGAAACGTCCAGGGTCACCGGAACGAGCAGCACCTGCGGAGCACTCTCCTGCCCCGCGGCGAGCCGCTTGAGGCGCTCGTAGGTCACGCGTTCGTGCGCCGCATGCATGTCGACCAGGATCAGGCCATCCGCCGACTGCGACAGGATGTACACGCCATGCAATTGCCCGAGCGCGAATCCCAGCGGGAACTCGCCGCCGCCAGCTGCTGGCCCCGCGCCGTTCCCGGTTCGCACCGCGGACAGATCGAAGGGAAGCGACGGCTCACCCAGCGCCATGCCGACTTGTGGACTCGCACCCTGCGACTCCATCGCCGATGCACGCTCGGGAACAGCGCGCACCCAGAGTGATTCCTTGGCTGCCGGCCCGATCGCCTGTGCGCCCGGCCGCGTCGCGCTCAAGACTCGCGCGAGTGTCCTGAGCACGAACTCATGCACGCTGCGCCCATCCCGAAACCGCAGCTCCTGCTTGGTCGGATGCGCATTGACGTCGACGCGCGCCGGATCGAGCTCGAGGAAGAGCACATACGCCGGGTGGCGGCCATGGAACAACACATCTCGGTAGCCGACCCGTGCGGCGTTGACGAGCTGGCGATCGCGCACCGGCCGGCCGTTGACGTACCAGAACTGCAGGTCGGGCTGCGCACGCGCAAACGTGGGCAGCGCGATCCAGCCATGCAGACGGATTCCGGCGGCCGCGTGCTCGACGAAAAGCGCGTGCTGCAGGAACTCGCTGCCGCAGATGGCCGCCACGCGCTGCTCGCGCGCACCGCGATTGGTGGCAGCCGCGAGCGACACGACCCGCCGCTGGTTGTGCGTCAGGCTGAATGCGACATCGAAGCGGCTGAGGCTCAGGCGCTCGACGTGACGCGCGATGTGCTGAAACTCGGTTGTGTCGCTGCGGACGAACTTGCGCCGCGCCGGCACGTTGAAGAACAGGTCCCGCATCTCGACCGTGGTGCCGGGCGGATGAGACGCGGGCGCCGGTTGAGAAATCTCGCCATCGACCACGCGTACATGCCAGCCAGGGTCTGCGTCAGCCGTGCGGGACGTGAGCGTCAGCCGCGAGACGGAGGCAATGCTGGGCAAGGCTTCGCCGCGAAATCCCAGGCTGACGACGTGCTCGAGATCGTCGAGTGAGCTGATCTTGCTGGTCGCATGCCGTGCCAACGCCAGTGGCAGCTCGTTCTTCGGGATGCCTGCACCATCGTCGCGCACGCGGCAGAGTGCGACACCACCCTTCTCGACCTCGATGTCGATCCGCCGCGCCCCGGCATCGAGCGCATTCTCGATCAGCTCCTTGATCACGGAAGCCGGCCGTTCGACGACCTCGCCGGCCGCGATCTGATTGACGAGCTCGGTATTGAGAATGCGGATGGGCATGGGAGGGTTGGCGGTTGGCGGTTGATTGAGACCGAAGCAGCGGCACTTCGTGCCGTCAACCGTCAACTGTCGACTGCCAACTGTCAACCATTCAACGCTAATGCGCTCAGCGCGCGTCGAGTTCGATCGGCCCTTCCTGAGCGATGACTGCGCGACCCGGCTCTGCGCCGCGCTGGGCTACCAACGTGGCGACGCGGCTTCCGGGCGGGGGATTGGCGTAGAAGTAACCTCGCAGGCCGCCATGAATGGCGTTGGCGAGCTTCTCCTGGTGCCGGCGGTCCTTCAGCCGGCGCTCTTCACCGGGATTCGAGATATAGGCCGTCTCGACCAGCATCGATGGGATATCGGGAGATTTCAGTACCAGGAATCCAGCCTGCTGGACCGCGGGTTTGCGGATCTCGCCCACGCGATCGAGCTCGAGCAGCACGCGCTGCGCGGCGCTCATGCTGGCGCTCAAGCTCGCCATCTGCGAGAGGTCGAGCAGCACCGAAGCCAGTACGTCATCCTTGTCATCGAGGGAAACACCGCCGATCAGATCCGAGGCGTTTTCGCGCTCGGCGAGCCAGCGCGAGGCCTCATCGCCCGCGCCGCGAGGTGAAAGAATGTAGACGGACGAACCGGTCACCGTCCGGTCGCGGATCGAGTCGGCATGAATCGAGACGAACAGATCCGCGCGGCGTGCGCGCGCCTTGCGCATGCGGTCGCGGTGACCCACGTAGTAATCGCCGTCACGGATGAGGGTCGCGCGCATGCCGGGTTCACGGTCGATGCGCTCTCCCAGCAAGCGTGCGATGGCGAGCACGACGTCCTTCTCCCGCGTCCCTCCGCGACCGACCGCCCCCGGATCCTCACCCCCATGGCCCGCATCGACCGCGATCAGCAGATCGCGGGCGTCGTCCTGCGGCGCATGCTCGACTTTGACCGGCGCCGGCTCGGTGGGCGCAGCCAGGTCGATCACCAGGCGATGGCCGTAGGATTCATTCGGCGCCACGATAAAACTCTTCGGTTGCACGCTCGCCTGCAGATCGAGCACAACGCGCAGGTTGCCGTCTTCGCGCTCCCCAAAACGCACCTGCCGCACCACACCCTGACCAGCGGGCGCAGCCGCGGAGGCCGCAAGCGTCGCATTCGCCATGTCGAGGACGACGCGATCGGGATTACGCAACGAGAACAGGTTGTGGGCGGCTGGACCGGAAAGCTCGAGAACGACACGGGTGTGATCGGGACCGGCCCACAGTCTGAGATCGCGGATTTCGACTGCCTGAGCAGTGCCGGCGAGTAGAGCCAGGAGCGCGCCTGGTATGAGAGTTCGCCGAATTGCGGTCATCTGGCAGTCTTGGACTCGAGCTTCCCCCGCGGTACTGTAAACCGGACTCTGAGATTATTTCAATACAAATTATGAAGATAGGTGTTCAATCTGAACGCCTACCTGAATAACCGCGAAGCGCACCGAGGAGCGCGCGCGCCGTAGCGGTGCGGGATTCAAGGCCGATGCATCTTCCGGATCCTGAGAATTCGAGCGCGATCGACAGATCCACGGGCGGCAGCGCGCCCTCCCCACGTTCGGGCCATTCGATCAGCACCACGCGATTCGCCTCGAGCAGTTCCCGGATGCCGAGCTCCTCGATCTCCGCGTTCGAGCGCACGCGATAGAGATCCAGGTGCGCCACCCGCAGTGGTCCCGCGTCGTACTCCTCGAGCAAGGTGTACGTTGGGCTGCGCACCGTGTCAGTGACACCGAGGGCGCCAAGGAATCCCCGCACCAGGGTGGTCTTCCCGGTTCCCAGTTCGCCACTCAACCCGATCACCAATGGCGCGACCAGCGGCAACTTGAGCGATCTGGCCAGGCGGGCACCCAGCGCCAGCGTCGCCTCGGGATCGGGCGCCCTCAGTTCGAGCGTCTGGGATTGAGACATGCAGGCAACCGGGCGATGAGATCGCTCGCGATCAGGCCACGCTCGCCGTTTTTCGCCGCCTCATCACCGGCCAGCGCGTGCGCCAGCACGGCGGCGCGCGCCGCATTCCATGGATCGCCGATCTGTGCCCGGAGCGCCGCTAGCACGCCTGTGAGGACGTCGCCCATGCCGGCGGTGGCCATGCCGGGATTCCCGCGATCACACAACGAGGGAGTTGCATCGTCGAAGCCGATCAGGGTGCAGGCGCCTTTCAGCACCACAACACCACCGAAACGGCCGTTCAACTGGCGAAGCGTGGCAAATCGATCGTTCTGCACTTCTGCCGTTGGCACGCCAAGAAGGCGCGCAGCCTCGCCCGGATGGGGGGTGAGGATCCAGTCTTCGCGACGATGAGGACTTTCTGCCAGCAGGTTGAGCGCATCGGCATCCAGAACGACCGGCAGATGACCATCGAGCACGACCTCGAAGAGCGAGCGCGCCCAGGGATCTCGTCCGAGCCCTGGACCGATGGCAATGACGTCGGCGCGTTCGATGAGCGCACGCAGCGACTGTGGCTCTGCAACGCCGTGGCACATCAACTCGGGCCGGGCCGCGGTGACGGCGACGGCGTGCGCCGGACGCGTGGCGATGCTGACGAGACCGGCGCCGCTACGGAGGCACGCTTCACCGCACAGCTGTACTGCACCGGCCATGCCTTCGTTGCCGCCGACGATCAGCACGTGTCCGAACTCGCCCTTGTGCGCCGTTCGCCGGCGTCGCGGCAGCACGCGCGCAATCAGGTCCCTGTCGATGCGCTCGACGGTCGGCCGTGCAAGCCCGGCCGGAGCCGCCGGCACGTCCAGCGACGCGAATTCAAGCGTTCCGGTGACACTCGGGCCTTCGCCGAGAAAACACCCCAGCTTCAAACCGATGAACGAGATCGTGCGCGTGGCGCGCACCACGGCGCCCATGACGGCGCCGGTGTCTGCATTCAATCCACTCGGTAAGTCGATCGCGAGAACCGGTTTTTCGCTCGAGTTGATGTGGCCGACGATCGCGCATGCACCCGCATCGAGCGGCCGGTCGAGTCCCGTGCCCAACAGCGCGTCAACGATCACTTCGGCGTCCGTGAGCGCCGCGGGGTCGAACCTGCCGATTGGCACGCCGGCCGCGCGACATTCATCGAATGCGCGGCGCGCATCTCCCTTCAATCGCTCCGGCCCGGCGAGCGCGGCGACCGACACGTCAAACGATTCGGCCTTTGCAAGCCGGGCGACAACATATCCATCGCCTCCATTGTTGCCGGCACCGCAGGCGACCAGGATCCGCCGCGCTGTGGGCCAGGACTTGCGTAGAGCATCGAACGCCGCGGCACCGGCGCGGGTCATCAGCACGAACGAGGGAATGCCCGCGGTCTCGATCGCATGGCGGTCGAGCGCGCGCACTTGCGCAGCGCTGTAGAGCTCGAGCGGCAGATCCGGCATGGCGGTGATTATACTGGTGCCATCGCCAATTCCGGCCGATCCGCGGTTTCCCCGTGCAGATGAACGCTGCCACTGCCTTCGACCCCGAATCCCTCGCTGCGCACATCAAGCGCTGGGGCGGGGAGCTCGGCTTTCAGCAGGTTGGGATTGCGGCGATCACGCTCGCCCAGGACGAGAGCCGTCTCGAGCGCTGGCTCGCGCGCGGCTGGCATGGAGACATGGAGTACATGCTTCGCCACGGCACGCGGCGCAGCCGCCCAGCCGAGCTGGTGCCCGGTACCGTGCGTGTAATCTCCGCGCGCATGGACTATCTGCCGCCGACCGCCCGTGATTCCTGGTCAGTACTGCGCGAGCGCACGCTCGGTTTCATTTCGCGTTACGCGTTGGGTCGCGACTACCACAAAATCATCCGCCGGCAGCTTAAGCGGCTGGCCGACCGGATCGAGCGCGAGGTCGGATCGTTCGGGTATCGAGTATTCGTCGACAGCGCGCCGGTTCTGGAAAAGGCGCTCGCGCGCGATGCCGGGTTGGGCTGGATCGGCAAGCACACCAACCTGCTCAATCGCCACGCGGGCTCATGGTTCTTCCTCGGTGAGCTCTACACCGATCTGCCGCTGCCCGCCGACCGGGCGCCCGGCAATTATTGCGGCAGCTGCACCGCCTGCCTCGACATCTGCCCGACGCGTGCGATCGTCGCGCCGTATGAGCTCGACGCGCGTCGCTGCATCTCCTACCTCACGATCGAGCACAAGGGCACTGTCCCGGTCGAATTCCGCAAAGCCATTGGCAATCGCATCTATGGCTGCGACGATTGCCAGCTCGTATGTCCGTGGAATCGCTACGCGAGGGTGACGGCCGAACCGGACTTCACGCCGCGTCGTGCGCTCGACGGCACCCTGCTCACGGAGCTCTTCGCATGGACGGAAGCGGAGTTCATGGAGCGCACCAAGGGCAGCGCCATCCGCCGCATCGGCTACGAGCGTTGGCAGCGCAACCTGGCAGTCGCGCTCGGCAACGCGCCGACGAGTGCGCCGGTCATCACAGCCCTGAAGGCGCGGATGGAAAGTGCGTCAGTGTTGGTGAGAGAGCACGTGGGGTGGGCGCTGGAGCAGCACGAGACGCTGGGTTGACGGTTGACGGCAAGATTCTTGATGATTCTTTCTGTCAACTGTCAACTCCCAACTGCCAACTCCCAACTGTCAACTGTCAACTGTCAACCTGCTTCCGCTCCGCCCTCACGTTGTCGATGAGCCTCGCTTTCCCGAGCTTTGCCGCTGCCAGAATCACCAGCTCACGGCTGCGGGCGTTCGCCGGCTGCAGGTCGTTCGCCTGCATGACCGCGAAATACTGCGGCTTGAAGCCCGCGGCCTCAAGCGCACGCATCCCGGACTGCTGGATGGCATCGAAGTTGGCATCGCCGCCCTCGACCCGCTCCTTGGCGCCGAGGAGCGCCCGATGCAGTGCGGGTGCCGCGGTGCGCTCTGCAGCCGTGAGATAGCGATTGCGTGAGCTCATGGCGAGCCCGTCGCTCTCGCGCACGGTCGGCACGGATACGATCTCGGTTGCCAGGCATAGATCGCCGACCACGCGGCGCACGATCGTGAGCTGCTGATAGTCCTTCTCCCCGAAAACGGCGACCTGCGGTTGCACGATGCAGAGGAGCTTGGTGACGACCGTCGCCACGCCCGCGAAGTGGCCGGGTCGAAAGGCGCCGCAGAGGATTCCGGAAAGCTGAGGCACATCCACGACCGTCCCGCGTTCATGGTCGGCCGGATAGATCTCCGCAACCTCGGGTTGAAACAGCAGATCCGCAGCTGCCTTGTCGAGGAGCTCGGCATCCGCTCGCGGCGTGCGCGGATAGTCGGCGTAGTCCTCGTTCGGACCGAACTGCAGCGGATTGACGAAGATGCTCACGACCACCCGATCGGCGTGTTGCCTCGCCTCCGTCACCAGCTTGAAGTGCCCCTGGTGGAGATTGCCCATCGTCGGAACCAGGCCGACGGTGAGCCCCAGCTGGCGCCAGGACGACACGCGCTCGCGCAGCGCGTGAATGCGCGTGACGGTTTCCATTCAGAAGCAGTGTTCGGGTGCGGGATAGCTGCGATTCTTGACCGCCTGCACGTAGTTCTTCACCGCCTGCAACGGACTGCCCGCCCCTTCCATGAAATTGCGCGTGAAGCGCGGCTTGCGACCCGCAGTGACGTCGAGAATGTCGTAGAGAACCAGTATCTGGCCATCGACCTCGGGGCCGGCGCCGATGCCAATCACCGGCACTCCGATCTCGTGCGTGATGAGCGCGCCAAGCTTCGATGGAATGCACTCGAGCAGCAGAATATCGGCTCCGGCCGACTCGAGCGCGCGCGCATCTTTGAGCATCCGCTCCGCCTCCGCGTCGTCGCGCCCCTGGACGTGGAAACCGCCGATCTTGTGCACCGACTGGGGCTTCAATCCAAGGTGCGCACACACCGCGATGTCGTGGCCGGCAAGAAATTCCACGATGTCGATCTGCCCTGCGCCGCCTTCGAGCTTCACCATCTTCGCGCCGCCCTCCTGCATGAGCCGCACTGCGTTCTGCAACGCCTGCTCCTTGGACGAGTAGCTCATGAATGGCATGTCGGCGATGAGGAAAGGCCGATAGAGTCCACGCGCCACCACCGTGCTGTGATAGATCACGTGTTCCATCGTCACCGGCACGGTGGTGTCGTGACCCTGGATCACCATGCCGAGCGAGTCGCCGACCAGCACGACGTCGACCTCGGCGTCATCCAGCAGGACTGCGAAGCTCGCGTCGTAACAGGTGAGACAGGCGATCTTCTCGCCCTCGGCCTTCATTTTCTGCAGGGTCGAGACGTTTACAGGAGGGCGTGCCGCGCCGCGCAGTTGCAGGTGCGTGTACATGCAGTGTGAAGAAGAATGGCAGGTCGCCGCTCGGCGGTCAAAGCAGGCTCGGCGCGGGATTGAAGTACTGACGGCCGCGGCGCTGCTTGCGGATCTCCCGGATCAAGAGCTCGTAGTCGGCCTCGTTGCCGATCGGATCGATCCCCGCTGTATTGACGATCAGCAGGGGTGCTGCCTCATAGTGCAGAAAGAAGCGCGCGTATGCTTCGGCCACGCGCTCAAGATAGGCGCGCTCGATCAGCTTTTCGTAGTGGATGCCGCGCCTCGCGATGCGTTCCATCAGTACATCAACCGGTGCCTGCAGATAGACGACGAGGTCCGGGGTCGGCGCGTCGATTGCGAGCCTGGCGTACACCTGCTCATAGAGCGCGTACTCCTCGTCGTCGAGCGTGACGCGTGCGAACAGGCGATCCTTGTCCAGCAGATAGTCGGCAACCCGCACCGGATCGAAGAGGTCGTGCTGGCGGAACTGCTGCAACTGCCGCGTGCGCTGGAAAAGAAAGTACAACTGCGTCGGAAACGCGGCGGCACGCGGGTTGCGGTAGAAGCGTTCGAGGAACGGATTCTCCTCGCTTTGCTCGAGGATCAGCTCGCTGCCGAAGCTCTGCGCGAGGCGGCGCGCGAGGCTCGTCTTGCCCACTCCGATGGGCCCCTCAACGACCACGAACCGATGCACAGGCGGCGCCGACATTTGACTCCTGGAAGCGTTGCGACTGATCCGAGCGTGCAGCCCGTCAACTCGGGTCCGCGACCTTAAGCGACGGGTCGCAGTCCGTCGGCGCCACGCCTGCGCGCCAGCTCGCCCACGGAGCCGTGACCCGGAATGAGCAGCGTCGGCGCGATGTCGGCCAGAGGATACAGGACGAAGTTGCGCTCATGAATACCGGGATGCGGCACGATGAGCCCGGGCTCCTCGATCACTTGCGCGTCGTAGAGCAGCAGATCCAGATCGATGATCCGCGGACCCCAGCGTACCGGCGGCGATGCGCGCCCCATGTCGCGTTCGATCGCTTTGAGCTCGGACAGGAGCTCGGCGGCCTTAAGTCGCGTCAGGAGACCTGCCACCGCATTGATGAAGTCCGGCTGGTCCTGTGGGCCGAGCGGGCGCGTTTCATAGACGCGCGAACGAGCCAGCAGTCGAGTATCGCGAATGCGCGCGAGCCGTTCGAATGCCGTACGAACCTGCTCGAGCGGCTGGGCCAGATTGCTGCCGATCGCGATGTACGCCGGTATCCACTGCATCGAACTGGACGCTCAGGCCGGCGGTGCGCTGCGTCGTCGGCCTCGACGTCGGCGCCGCGGTCGCCGGGCCCGCGCACCATCCGCCGCCGGTTCAGCCTGCTTCACCATGGACTCATGCTCCTGCGCCGGCGCTACCTGCACCTGCGTCCACCATTGCGCGAGCTCCGGATCCTCGGCACCCGCCTGCACACGCAACAGCAGCAGGCCGTAGGCGGCGCGAAAGCGCGGGTGATTGAGCAGCGCCAGCGCCTTCTTGCCTTCGCGACGCCGGAAGCGCGGCTGCAGGACGAACATCTCGCGCATCGGCAAGGTGAAGCGGCGCGGGATCGAAACGCGCGATTGCTGCTCGCGAACTGTTTCCTCGCATGCGTTGAACAACGCATGGCTCTCCGGCTGCCCGTTCGCCTGGAGTCGGGCCGCGCGCTCCATGATCGGGCCGTAGAGCAGGATCGCGAACAGAAACGTCGGCGTCACCGGCTTTT
>DATBVX010000259.1:0-11464 GCA_036515135.1 Steroidobacteraceae bacterium | reverse complement strand
CGAGCGGTTCGCGCCATTCAAGGCCCTCGCCGACATGGCCACGCGGTTTCTCGAGCAAGCCGCGGTCGCGTACGCCTCGCGCCAGTTCGTCGTCGATCTCGCGGTCTGGTTTCACCTGGCGTGGCTGGGCGAGACCGTACGGCTCGGCGACCCGCGCGTTCAGGTCCTGATCGACCGCGAGCGGGATTTCACCGCTGAAGACTGCCGCACGCTGCTCGAGATCATCGGTGACATCCTGGCGGGTCTCATTCCCCGCTATCGCCGGCTCATGGGCAGCGGCCAGGTGGAGCTCTCAATCACGCCGTACGGGCACCCGATCGTGCCGCTGATGCTCGATTTCCGCAGCGCGCGCGAGGCGCAACCTGCCGCTGAGCTTCCCGCGCAACGCGAATACCCAGGCGGGGACGATCGTGCCAGCTGGCACATTGCGCGCGCCGTCCAGGTCTTCACCGGCGCCTTTGGCGTGCAGCCGCGCGGGTGCTGGCCCGCGGAAGGAGGTGTGAGCGCGCGCACCCTCGCGCTGCTCGATGATTTTGGATTCGACTGGGTGGCGACCGGTGAAGCCGTGCTGCGTCACAGCCTGTCGGCCTCACACGCGTGGGACGCCGAGCGTCACGTGAGGCTGCTGCATCGACCCTATCATCTACCGGGTCAGGACGTGCGCTGCTTCTTCCGTCACGACGGTCTGTCAGATCTCATCGGATTCACTTACTCGACGTGGCATGGCGACGATGCCGCGATCAACTTCGTGCACCATCTCGAGCATCTCGGCGCGTTGTTCGAGAATGAGCCCGATCGCGTGGTTGCGATCGTTCTCGACGGCGAGAATGCCTGGGAATATTACCCGCACAATGCGTACTTCTTTCTCAAGGCGCTGTATCAGCGTCTCGCCGAGCACCCGCGTCTCAGGCTGACGACTTTTTCGCAGTGTCTGGCCGAAGGCATTGCCGCACCCGAGCTCAAGCAACTCGTCGCGGGAAGCTGGGTGCACGGCAATTTCTCCACCTGGATCGGTCAACCGGCAAAGAATCGCGCCTGGGAGCTGCTCTGCGAGGCGAAGCGGGCATTCGATCGTGTCGTCGTGGAGGGCGCGCTCACCGACGAGGAGCAGCTCGCGGCCGAACGTCAGCTCGGGATCTGCGAGGGTTCCGACTGGTGCTGGTGGTTCGGCGACGACAATCCGGCCGAGTCGGTGCAGAGCTTCGATGCGCTCTATCGGCGCCACCTCACCAACCTGTATCGAATCCTCGGAGAGGAAGTGCCGGCGGATCTTTCGCAGGGGATTTCACTGGGTGGCGGCGCCGCGGAACTGGGCGGCGTGATGAAACGCAGCGCATGACGACTTTCGAACGCCGTTCCGCCGGCGTGCTGCTGCATCTCACCTCAATCCCCGGCGCACGGGTTCGCGGTGCGCTTGGCGAGAATGCGCGCCGCTGCCTCGATCTGCTCGCCGACGCGGGCTTCACGGTCTGGCAGACGCTTCCCGTGGGCCCGATCGACGACAGCGGCTCGCCGTATTTTTCACGCTCGGTGCACGCCGGCGATGTCGCGCTCATCGATCTGGAGGGACTCGCCGTCGAGGGCCTGGTTCGAAAGGAAGCGCCGCACGCCTCAGAGCCACCCGCGCATTTTCGCAAGCGCAAGCTCCTCGAGGCGTTGATCGGCTTCGAGAACCGCGCCGAGGACCGCGCCCGTGCGAACTACACGGCGTTCGTCGATGCGCATCGCCCGTGGTTGCTGGACGACGGATTGTTCCTGGCGCTGAAGGCCGAGCACCAGGGGCGTCCGTGGTGGGAATGGCACAGCGATCTCCGCGATCGTGAGCCGGCCGCAATCGAGAAGGCGCACGAGCGCCATCGCGCCGCGGTGGAACAGTTCGTGTTCGAGCAGTTCCTGTTTCATCGCCAGTGGCACGCCATTCGCAGTCGCGCGCACGAGCGCGGAATACGCCTGTTCGGCGACATCCCGATCTACGTCGCGCACGATAGCGTCGAAGTATGGGCGCACCGAGAGAACTTCCAGCTCGATGCGGTCGGACAGCCGCTGACGGTGGCGGGCGTTCCGCCGGATTACTTCTCGATCGATGGACAGCTCTGGGGCAATCCGCTCTACGACTGGGGACGGATGCAACGGGATGGTTTCGCGTGGTGGGTTGCACGGATCAGGACGCAGCTCGAGCGTTTCGATCTCGTGCGCATCGATCATTTCCGTGGTCTCGAATCCTTCTGGGAGATCCCGGCCGGAGCTGCCACTGCGCGCTCGGGACACTGGCGTCCGGCAGCCGGCGACGCGTTGCTTAAGCGCCTGCGGGATATTTTCGGTCGCCTGCCGCTCGTGGCGGAAGACCTCGGCGTCATCACGCCGGACGTCGAGCGACTGCGGCGGAAGTTCGATCTGCCCGGGATGCGAATCCTGCAGTTCGCGTTCGGCGACTCCGCGGCGAATCCTTACCTGCCTCACAATCACGAGCGGCGTTCGGTCGTGTACACCGGCACGCACGACAATGACACCACGCTCGGGTGGTATCGGACGCTCGATGCCAAGTTGCAAGCGCGTGTGAACGAATATCTCGGTTGCCGATCTGAGGATGCCGTGCAGGCGATGATTCGCGCGGCCCTGGCATCCGTGGCCCAGCTCGCAGTCGTGCCACTGCAGGATCTGCTCGGGCTCGGATCGGAGGCGCGCATGAACACGCCCGGGACGACGCAGGGCAATTGGCGCTGGTCATTCGAGTGGGAACAGATTCCGGCCGATTTCGCCGCGCGCTGGCGGCACGTGAATGAGCTCTACGGACGGACGTAATCAGCGGAGAACATGATGCGTTGGATTGTCGCAATGACCGTCGCGCTGCTCAGCGCCTGTGCCTCGCAGCCCAAGTTCGAGCAACCCAACCTCTCAGTCGTCGGTATGGAGATGCTCGAGAGCAGCCTGTTCGCCCAACGGCTCAAGGTCAGGGTGCGCGTGCAGAATCCGAACGAGCGCGAGCTGCCGGTGAAAGGCGTGAGCGCCAAGCTCGAGCTGGCCGGTGAGGAATTCGCGACCGGCGTGTCCGCGCAGTCGTTCGTCGTGCCGCCGTTCGGCGAGGCAGAGTTTGACCTGATGGTGGACGCGAGCATGGCCCGCGCGATCATCGGCATCGTCGGCAAGAGCAATAAGGATCAGCCGCGCGAGAGCCTCGACTACCGCCTCTCCGGCAAAGTCAGTCTGTCCTCCGGGTTCGTGCGCTCAATTCCCTTCGACGACAGCGGATCGTTCGAGCTCAATTAGGGCACCTCATGCTGCGCGGACGCGGACTGTCTCGCCGATCGTGTTCATGATCGTGCGCAGCTGGTCATAGTCCGGATGGCGCACGCGCATCCACGCGTTCGCCATGTATCCCGCCTCGACCGGCTGCGTGGGGGTTCCGGCCGGCGGCAGATGCGCCGCCACGATCCATTCGTCGAACTCGCGCGCAATCCGCTCCACGCCCTCGTAGCCAACGATGCGGCCGTCGCGATCAGGTCTCAGCGCAATCATGCCGCAGGCGTAGCGGCGTGACGGGGTCTGCGCCGTGCGTCCATGGACCAGCGCCATCGCCCACTCGCGATAGATGTCGAACTCGTTGCCAGCGCAGTACACATCCCATTGGCCCACGCCCGGCGGCCGGCAACCGATCTCGGAAAACTTGAGGCCTTTCGGCCCGAAGAACCACTCCATGTGCGTGGCGGAGGAGCCGATGCCGAGCGCCGCGATCACCTTGCGCGCCATCACCTTCACTTCCGCGTAACCCGGGGCGTCCATGCGGTTGGTGGCGATGATCTGCGGCGAGATCCAGCGCTCGCGCATCGCCTCGAGCACGTTCGGGTAGTAATGGCTGATGAATTCGTGCGCCACCTCGCCGCGGATCGAGAGCGTGTCGAGAAACCCCTCGTGACCCTCGATGAACTCCTCGAGCGCGATCGACTGGCCGCGATCGACGCCGAACTCGCGGATGCCGCGCTCGAGCTCCGCGTCATTCGAGATCCGTGTCGTGCCCGAGGCCCCTGCACCCGCGCGCGGTTTGAAGATCAGCGGATAACCGACCGCTGCCGCGAACGCCCGCACGGCCTGCGGGTTGTCGGCGCTGGTCGATTGCGCGCACGGTATTCCGGCCTCGCGCAGCACCTCTTTCATCGATGGCTTGTCGCGGCACAACCAGGCGGTGCGCACCGACGTGCCGGGAATGCCACAGGCTTCGCGCACTTTGGCCACCGGAAAGATGTGAGCTTCGACGGTCGCTTCGAGCCGATCCACCCACACACGCTTCTGGATCCGGCGTACCGCTTCGAGCAGTGAAGGCTCGTGCACGACGGAGCGCACCTGCTCATAATCGGCGAGCCAACCCTTGAGCTCGCCATCGAGATACTCGTGCGGGCGCTCGCCGATGCCGATCACGCGCGCACCGACGGCGTGCAGCCCACGCACGAACTCGCGCTGGTTATGCGGGAAGGCCGGCTCGATGAATACGACGTTCACTTGGCGATGGTCCGCTGGTAGAGCTCGACGTAGTGCGCACCCTGTTTCTCCCACGAGAAGTCCTGGGCCATACCGTTGCGCATGATGCGGGTCCACACCGCTTTCATCTGATAGAGGTCGATCGCGGCATTGAGCGCCCAGGCGACGCCTTCAGGATTGAAGTCGTTGAACACGATGCCGGTGCCTTCGCCGGTGTCCGGATCATACAACTGCACGGCATCCGCCAAGCCACCGGTCCGGCGAACGATCGGCACCGTGCCGTACTTCAGGCTGTACATCTGGTTGAGCCCGCAGGGCTCGTAGAGAGATGGCATCAGGAACATGTCGCTCGCGGCCTCGATCAGGTGCGCGAGCTCTTCGTGGTAGCCGCGGTGATAGACGACCTGTGCCGGGAACGAGTGTTGCAGCCGGGTGAAGAACTCCTCGTAGCGTGACTCGCCGCTGCCGAGGATCACCGCTTTCAGGGGACGCTCACGCAGGATGCGGGGCAGCGCATCGAACAGCAGATCGAAGCCCTTCTGTGCCGTCATGCGGCTCACGATGCCGAGCAGCGGCGTGCGCCGCCGCGAGGCGATCCCGAAAGTCTGCAGCAGGTGCTGCTTGGTCCGTTCCTTTCCCGCAAGATCCTGCGCGCTGAAGCGATACGGAATGAAGCGGTCGGTCTCCGGATTCCACTCGCCGTAATCAACGCCGTTGAGAATCCCGATCACTCCACCAGGAAGCATCCTGAGCGTCGTTTCGAGTCCCATGCCGAACTGCTCGGTGCAGATCTCGCGCGCGTAGGTGGGGCTCACGGTGGTCACGACATCGGCATAGATGATTCCGTGTTTGAGCGAGTTGATCCGTCCGTGCCGCAGATCGTCCTGGTGCAACAGGTGACCGTGTGGGCCTAGGCTGAGATCGCTCGCCGCGGCTGCAGAGAAGATGCCCTGGTAGCCGACGTTGTGGATCGTCAGGATCGTGCGGGTCGCGGCGAACAACCGGTCCCAGGCATAGATCGACTGCAGGAAGAGCGGCGTGAGCGCCGTGTGCCAGTCGTTGCAATGAAAGATCTGCGGCGAGAATCCCATGCGCTGGCAGGACTCGATCGCAGCGCGCGTGAGCAACAGAAAGCGCAGGTGCTCGTCCGCGCCGCCGCTGTAGATGCCGGGCCGGTCGTAGAGAGCGGGGCAGCGCACGAGATAAATCATCAGCGGTGAGCCGGGCATGCGCGCCGTGAACACCGAGAAGCGAAAGCGATGGGGCCCGAGCTGCAGCGGTAAATCGTGCAGGAAGTTCACCGGATGCACCTCGAGCGGACGCAGGTCGATGCTCGAATACATCGGCATGAAGAGCCGCACGTCGTGGTTGCTGGAGTGCAGGAATCGCGGCAGGGCGCCCGCGACGTCGGCCAAGCCGCCGGTCTTCGCGAGCGGCGCGACTTCGGAAGCTACGAAGCAGATGCGCAGCGGCGCCGGCATTGGCAAGAGTCTAACAAAGAACCCTGGACCCTCTGACCGGCTGCCGCCGGTCGGCTAAACTGGCTGCAACCATGAACATCCTTCTCATCTCGCCCGGTTACCCCGCCGACATGCCGCAATTCACGCGCGGGCTCGCGGAAGCCGGGGCGACGGTGCTCGGTGTCGGCGATCAACCGGTCGGCTCGTTGCCCGACCTCGTGCGCAAGTCTCTCGCGGGTTACCTCCATGCCCGCTCGTTGTGGGAAGAGGAGAAGGTGGCGCAGGAACTGCGCGCCTGGCTCAACGGCAAACGCCTCGACCGCATCGAGTGCCTGTGGGAACCGGGCATGCTGCTCGCGGCGCAATTGCGCGAGGCGCTCGGCGTCCCCGGTCTCAGCGTGCGTGAGACCGTGCCGTTTCGCGACAAGGAGCGCATGAAGCAGCTGCTCGATGCCGCCGGCATTCGCACGCCGCGGCATTTCCCGGCGACCAGCGTGGCGCAATGCTGGGAAGCGGCGGAGCGCATTGGCTTCCCCCTCATCCTTAAGCCGATCGCGGGCGCGGGTTCCGCCGACACCTATCGAGTGAATGAGCCCGACGAGCTGCGCGACGTGGTGCCGCGCTTGCGCCACGTGCCGATGGTCAGCGTCGAGGAGTTCGTGGACGGCGAGGAGTTCACGTTCGATACGGTCACGATCGACGGACGCATTGCCTACTACAACATTGCCTGGTACCGGCCACGGCCGTTGATCGCGCGCTCCAACGAATGGATCAGTCCGCAGGTGATCGCACTACGGCAGGTCGAGCAGCCGGACCTGGCGGGAGGCGTACGCATGGGCGAGGAAGTGATTCGCACGCTCGGATTTCGAACCGGCTTCACCCACATGGAGTGGTACCGCAAGTCGAATGGCGAGGTGGTGTTCGGCGAAATCGGCGCACGTCCGCCTGGCGCACACCAGGTTGATCAGATGAATTTCGCCTGCGACTTCGACGTGTATCGCGAGTGGGCCAACGCGGTCACGCACGGCCGCTTCGAGACCAGGGT
The DNA here is from genome assembly GCA_036515135.1 of Steroidobacteraceae bacterium. Lineage (GTDB taxonomy): Bacteria > Pseudomonadota > Gammaproteobacteria > Steroidobacterales > Steroidobacteraceae > DATBVX01. The sequence goes on along the minus strand of DATBVX010000259.1, from coordinate 4,486 downwards.
CGAGCGGCGCTTCAATGTGGCGACCATCTACAAGCGCGCGCAGGGCGTGGGCAGGATTCGTGCGATCGAAGGGCTCGACGCGATTCAGCGCAAGTACGGCGCGCACATCGTCTGGAACACGCTGTTACCGGTGGGTGCGCCACGCCGCAATTGGAAGCAGACGCTGGTGTCGGACGGCTTCATCATGCTGCGGCACCCGGAGCTCGAGACGACCCTCGGCATGGCCGATGCCGTCGGCACTGATCTGCGCCTTTACGCTGGCTGAATGGAACGGGGTCAGCGGCCGCTGTCCGCGAAGTGCTTCTTGCCCTGCAGGGCCCGCTGATATTCATCGCGACTGAGGATGTTTTCATCGAGCTGCATGTCGGTGCGACAGTAGCGGCGAAAGAACTCCTGCACGCGCTCGGCTGAGGTCAGCACGTCGTCGCGAATGTAGTTGATGTCGATGTTGATGCAGACAGCGCCTATCACTCCAAAGTCCTTGCGGAAGAGCGGGATAGTGGTGCACTTGAAGCGGCGCGCCCCGATGTTCAACTCGTAGTTGAGCTTGTCCTGATTGAGAGCGCGTCGCTTCTTCAGGTCGAGCAGCAGAGTGGTGGTGCCCATCTCGAGCGTTCGGCCCGTGACCTCGCCGCCCTCGATGCACGTGATCGAACGCGTCGGATTGGAAAGGTCATGCAGCAGAACCTCGATGCCCATGTTCTGAAACGTGCGTCCGATCAGGCGCACGATATTGCGATAGTTCTCCAGGAACTCGCGGGTATCGTCGGCAACGTCAGCGCCGTCATACCTGGCGAACAATTTCTCGTAGGCGCGGCGCTCCTCGGGCTCGAGAAGTTGCCGCACGTCGTTCTGCTCGCCGATGAAGATGAGCTGCCGCGCCGCCCGCGGGTCGGTGTTGCGCAGGAAGTAGTGCATGCCGAGGCGGAAATTCCGCAGGTCGAACTCCGCGAAATTCTCGCGGGTGGCCGCATAGGGAAAGAAGTCGTACTCGTCGAGACTCCGGCCCTTCAGTCGCTTGCGTTCCCGATGCTTGCCGATGAGGAAACCTAGGGCGAACAGCACCAGCGCGGCCGCGAGCTCGGACACGAAGCTGGTGACCCATGGATTGCTGAGCAGGTCCATTGGCGCTCAGACGAGCTCAGCCAGGTACTTCGGCAGCATCTCGCGCCACGTGCCCCAGTTGTGGTGGCGGTCCTTGCCCCACAGGTCCACGCGATTCGGGACGCCCTTCGCTCCGAGTACGTTGGCGATGCGCCAGGATTCGCCCGGATCCTCGTAGTCGCCTTCGCCGGTCGGGATGACGATGAACCGCTGCCTGAGTCTTTCGAGCTGCGGACCCTGGTCGAGTCCCGGCAGGTAATGCAGCGGCGACGAGAAATAGAAATCCTGGTTGAACTTGCCGTTGAGATACTTGGACAGATCGTAAGTGCCGCTCATGGCCACCGCGAGGCGGAACACGTCGGGGTGGCGACAGATGCTGGCAACGGCGTTGAAGGCGCCGATCGAGGCGCCGGCCGCGATGACTTCGATTTCGTTCGCATTGCAGTCCTTGCGGATGAGCGGCACGACCTCGTTACAGATGTATCCGTCGAAGAGGTTCTGCACGCGCGAGCAGTATTCCGGTGAATGCGTTCCCTGCAGCCAGGTCTTGCCGGCGATGCTGTCCACCGAATAGACCTTGATGCGTCCCGCCTCTATCAGGTCGCCGAGCACGCGGACGAGGTGGAAGCGCTCGACCTCTTCGTAGTCTCCGCCGGCGGTGGGGAAGAGCAGTACCGGGGTGCCGAAATGACCCCAGCGCACGACACGCGCCGGTTCGGGAAGGCGCTGCGTGTTCCAGGACCAGTTCTGTTTGGCGATGTCAGCCATAAAAAGTTTGCGGTGGACGGTTGGCAGTTGACAGACAGGAAGGACCCTCTTGCTGTCAACTGTCAACCCTTTGCGATTCCTTCCTGTTCCCGCCACTTGTGGATGCGCCCGAGGAACAGCTCGGTGAATTGCTCGATCTCGTGCGCCGGGTAGAGCGCCGTGACCTTCTTGCGCACGGCTTCTTTCGCCGCGGGTGAGCCGAAGAACTCGTACGCGATTTCATCGAGGTGCTTTAGATGCGTCGCGCAGAACTCCTCGAACTGCGCGGCGGCGAGACGCTCGCGCGCGATGCGTGCGTACCCCGCGAGCCTCGTTCGATACGGTTCCTCGCGCCTGGCGATCTCGAAGTAGGGATTCCAGTCCAGATTCCTGCGCACGGGCCGCTTGGTCGCGGCGCAAAAGATCGACCAGCGCAGGTTGGCCTTGATGAGCCACGGGAAATGGTAGTGGAGCGAAGTGACCTGCGAGTCCGGGCAGGCATTGGCGAAATCGATCGGATACCACTCGCCGTTCTTGAGCAGGGCCTCGCAGGAATTGAAATCCCAGCCGAAGAAGGTGTTGATCGTGAGCGTGATGTCTTCGAGGACGCGCTGCTCTTCGGCGCCGAGGAAACCACGATCGAGCCGGTAGCGGTCGTGCAGCGGCGCCGACGGATCGTAATTGATGACGCGCGTCTCAGGACCCAGGCCGATGCAGCGCACGAACATGTCGTACGGAATCACGCCCGCCTGCAGGTGCATGATCTTGGTGCCGCTCGCGTCGTAGGCCGCGCGCAACGCCGCTTCGTTGTCGATCTTGCTGACCCCCACCCAGCCGCCGCCATCGTAGGGCTTCATGAAGAACGGATAGCCGACTTGCTTGCCGATGGCCCCGATGTCGAACAGGCGCGCGTAGCGCTGCAGTGTGGGCTCGAGATCCGCGGTCTTGTCGTAGGACTTCGGTGGCACCATCCACGTCTCCGGAATAGGCAGCCCCAAGCGCATCATGGCGCAGTACGTCGTGTGCTTCTCGTTCGCCTGGATCGACCACGGATTGTTGAAGACATAGAGGTCGTCGAGCACGACCGCCTTTTTTATCCATTCGCGGCTGGTGTGATACCAGTGCGTCAGCCGGTCGATGACGAGGTCGTAACGCACCGGCTGCCGCAGGTTGAACGGCTCGATCGTGACCCGGGTGACCTCGAAGGCCAGCGTGTCGCCCTGCCAGGGAATGGCGAGCTTGAGCCGGCGCATGATCTCCTCGTAGCAGATCGGCCAGCAGATGTCCGCGCCGAGCGAGAGCCCGATCTGACGCGTAATGTGTGCCACGGCTGCCTCGTTATTGGTGTCGGTGGCGGAGAGTGACGACGTTACCGCTACTCATACACCATCCACAACGGCCCCGGGAACAGCCACGACAGGCCCGCTCGCAGCCGGTCGCGCCAGTTCTCCCAGTTGTGGCCGTCGCGAACCTCCTCGTAGCGGACCTGGATAGCCTGCTCGGTGAGCAGCGGCACGATCGATCGGTTCTCGTAGATGAGCGACTCGTAAATGCCGCAACTCAGGTACATGCGGGCCGATGGCAGTCCTGGTTGCGCGCGGAACTCGTTGACGAATCGCACCACCGGGTCGAACACGTGCGTGCGACGGTGGTGACCAATGTCGGAGAAGGCAAACGACCCCGACTGCAACAGCAGCCGGCCGAAAAGACCGGGATTGCGCCAGGCGGCGTGCAGCGATGCCACCGCACCGAAGCTCGCACCCATCAGGCCGCGACCGGCGGGCTCTTCCAGCAGCGGAAACTTCTCCCGCATCAGCGGCAGCACTTCGTCGCTCAGGAAGCGCGCGTGGCGATCATCACCAGAATACTCGCGCAGCCGATCTGCGGATTGCGTCAGGCAGACGATCAGCGGCGGGATCTCGAGCCTGTGGATCAGGTTGTCGAGCACCGTCTTCAGATCCGCGAAGCGCAGATAATCCTCGCCGTCGTGCACGATGAGGAGCGGATAGCGGCGAGTGCGTCTGAAACGCGCGGGCAGATACGCGAACAGCCGCCTCACCGCGCCGAGCGACGCGCTGTCCAGTCGCAACTCCTCGAGCGTGCCCGCGCGCGATTGCGGATCGGCCAGCGTCCACAGGGGACGCTGGTACCCGAAACCCTGGCAGACCGAGTTCGCGCCGAACGGATCGACAGCCTTGTGCGGATTGAGCGGGTCGGTGATCCATTCATTGCGCTCGCCGCGAACGATCTCGAACTTGTACTCGATGCGTGAATTGGGTCGCAGATCAATGCGCAACACCCATAGGTCGGTTTGCGCCATGCGTTCCAGTGGCTGCGCCGTCGGCAGGCCGTGAATCCAGCAGCGCAGCAGTACTGAATCGGCCTCGCCGCGGTAGACGAACGTGACGCCGCTCGGGTCGACGAGCGGGAAACTGTTGGATGAGATGAAGTTGTCGATCGCGGGCGCAGGCGGCGAAGCGTTGCCCAGAAGATCGTGCAGCGCCGTGTTCATGCTACGCGCACCTCTTCCAGGATACCCTGGCGCGAGAGTCGCCAGCTGTGGCTGGAGCCCGCCAGCTTTTCCGCTCGCCAGTGAAGCAGCGAGCCGTGATCGAGTGTCAGGCATTGAGCGGGC
>DATBVX010000258.1:0-35409 GCA_036515135.1 Steroidobacteraceae bacterium | reverse complement strand
CCCATCGGGAAATCCGCGACCTGGCGGATCCTTCCCGCAAGCGCAAGTGAACTAGCGATGCGACGGCAGCCGGATCGAGGCTGCCGGATTGGCACCGAGCAACGCCAGCAGCACGCCGGCGATCAGCGCCAACAGTGGATCGGTGATCTCGGCTGATCGGCCCGGCAGCCAGATCTGTGCCAGCTCGATCGCCCCCAGCAAAGTTGCCGTTGCTGCGGCCGCGCCCGGTATGCTCCAGCCGCGGCGGGTGAAGAGCCACACCAGCGAGAAGTACCAGAAGCACTTCTCGAGCAGCACCGAGTAATTCACCTCGAGACTGTCGCTCAAGGAGTTCTTGAACGGCACCCAGCTGAACTCCTGTGCATGGGCGAGCGGCTGGAACGGTGTCAATCCCTGCAAGACGATCGTGGCCGACAGCAGGACAGCCAGAAGCGCGGTGCGCCGGCGGTCGGGATTGGCGACGATGAGCGCGGCGAGCGGAATGCAGATGAGCAGCGCCACCAGTTCGGATGCGACCAGGACCTTGCCAACGACGACGATACGCCCCGCGAGCACGATGCCAACGATGCAGAGGACCGCGAACAACGCATACTCGCGGCGCCACAATTGACGCACGGTGTAGCCAACTACCAGCCACCCCACGAGGTAGCGGAACGTATCGAGTACGCCGATCGACGGGTCGAGGAACAGCGGTTTCACCGCATCCTGGTATTTTTGCCAGTCGATCGTGGGCACGAATGGCGCCAGGCGAAACGCCAGCCATAGCAACAGCACGCCGAGCGGCACGGGTTCAGGCCTGCCGGCGGCGATACCGGGGATCCTCAGTGTCGTGCCGAGCTCGAGATAGACGATTGCAGCCAGGCTGCCGGCCAACGTACCGACCGCGTTGATCACCACATCGGTGAGGCTCGAAACGCGTGAGATCGAGTAGACCTGCACCAGCTCGACGGCCACCGACAGCGCGGTGCCCGCGAGCACGGTCCACACCAGCACTGCGAGCCGGCTCCAGCGCGCGGGCCATGCGAGCACCAGGCACAGTCCGAGCGGCATGTAGAGCAGCAGATTGGCGACCAGGTCGCCGCGAGACGTGCGCTGAAAGCGCAGGCTGGCCAGCAATTCGCCGAAACCGACGTCGACCAGCGAGTCGAAGCGGAACGGGAACAACGAACCGTAGAGGATCAGGGCAACGCTGGCGAGAACAAGCCAGCGGGCGACCGGTTGAACTCGCTGTCGCGTCGCTGCTGATGAAACCGTGGACTGCACACTGCGAACATAACCAAGAAGCGGCGCGCGCAAAAGGCTTGTGCCTGCTTTGCCAAGCCGTGCGACACCGGCTAACGTGGCCGGCGTATGTGATTTCGCTCATGGAGACGCAGTGAAGACACTGGAAGGGCACGAACGATCGCCGAAGTGCGCCACTCGTCCGGCGCCGGGCCGCGTACTGGCGACATTCCTGCTGGCGCTGGCAACGGCGGGTTGCGCGAACTGGTCGTGGAATCCGGCCAAGTGGAGTCTCTTCAACGAGGATCCCGCGCCCGCGCCGCCGGTCGTCGAGATGCTCGCGATCGAGTCGCTGTCGTCGAACCCGGCCGCGGATCGCTTTTCCCAGAGCTGGGACGGCGTGCGGCTAGTGATCGACATCCACAGCGACACGGGGATCGGACGCGCCGTACTTAGGCCGCGCGACGACGGCTGGCCGCTCCGTCTGGCATTCCGCCTACACCTGCCCGCGCTCGAAGGCTTCGAGGTGCGAAGCGCGCAGACTCTGCGCTTCGGCCTGGGTCACGAGCCCCTCACCGAGCCCGCCTTCATCGATCTGCCGCCCGGCGCTTACACGAAAGACTCGCCCCAGATCGAGATCCAGTGGGTTGATCGCTACCGATGAGGTAAAAGCACTCCGAGCCGGCCGCGGGTTCCGAGTGCTCAATCTCGGTTCACCAATTGTCATTGCGCTGGTGACGACAGAACTTCCGATCATCGAGGTATTTCCGCAACTGAAGGCGGCGTTGCGGGAACATCGCAACGTCGTGCTCCAGGCACCGCCGGGCGCGGGTAAGAGTACCGGGGTGCCGCTCGAGCTGCTGGGCGAGCCGTGGACGCGCGGCAAGCGGCTGATCATGCTCGAGCCGCGACGCTTGGCCACGCGTGCCGTCAGTGCGCGGATGGCGCAGATGCTGGGCGAGCCTGTCGGGCGCACGGTCGGCTATCGCATGCGCCTCGACAGCCGTGTCGGCCCCGCGACGCGCATCGAGGTGGTGACCGAAGGCGTTCTCACGGCGATCCTGCAGCGAGATGCGGCCCTCGAGGGCGTCGCCGGCGTGATCTTCGATGAGTTTCACGAGCGTAGTCTGCAGGCCGACTTAAGCGTAGCGCTCTGTCTCGAAGTGCAGGCGCACGTCAACGAGGAGCTGCGCCTGCTGGTGATGTCGGCGACGCTGGCAGCGGATCCCGTCGCCGAATTGCTGGGTGGCGCACCGATCGTGAGCAGCCGCGGACGCAATTTCCCCGTCGAGACCCGCTATCTGCCACCCGCGACCGATCGCCGTCGTCCAGGAGCGTCCGTCAGTTCGGAGCTGGAGAGCCTGGTGAAGCGCGCGAGCGCGGCAGTGAGGCGCTCGCTCGCCGAGGAGCCGGGCGACGTGCTTGTCTTCCTTCCCGGCGCCGCCGAGATCCGGCGGGTGCATGCCGAATTGCTCGCCGCGGACCTCGATGCGACGACACGGGTCATGCCGCTCATGGGAGAGCTGACGCAGCAGGAACAGGAGCTCGCCATCAGGCCGAGCGCCGCCGGCGCACGCAAGGTCGTACTCGCTACCAACATCGCGGAAACCGGCCTGACGATCGAGGGCGTGCGAGTCGTCGTGGACTGCGGATTCTCGCGCCGCCCGCGCTTCGATCCCGGGAGCGGCATGAGCCGACTCGAGACACTGCGCATCTCGCGGGCATCCGCCGATCAGCGGCGCGGACGGGCGGGACGTGTAGCGCCGGGGGTGTGCTACCGGCTGTGGAGTGAAGGGACCGACCAGACACTCGAGGAGCACACGCCCGCAGAAATTCTTGAAGCGGATCTGGCGCCGCTGGCATTGGAACTTGCCGGCTGGAACGTCGCAGACGTCGCCAAGCTGCGCTGGCTCGACGAACCACCGGCGGCCGCCTATGCGCAGGCCGGCGACCTGCTGCGCCGCTTGGGGGCGTTGGACGCGCAGGGGCGAATCAGTGCTCACGGGCGCGAGATGCTGGCGCTGCGCGTCCACCCGCGCCTCGCGCACATGCTGCTTCGTGCCCGCGCGATCAGTCTCGTGGATACCGCCTGCGATCTCGCGGCGATTCTGGGTGATCGCGACATCTTGCGCAGTGGTGGCAGGCAGCGCGACCCGGATTTGCACGCGCGGCTGGATACTGTCCAGGGCACGGGGACTGGTCACGATCGCGTCGATCGCGCGACGCTTGATCGCGTGCGACAGGCGGCGAAGCAGTTTCGTCGCCAACTGGGCGGCGCGTTCTCGCAGTCAGGCGACGTCGTGATTCCCGAGGCGGACGAAACCGGCGTCCTGCTTGCCCTGGCGTATCCCGACCGGGTGGCGAAAGCGCGTACTCCGGGTTCGGGCCGATACTTGCTGAGCAATGGCCGTGGTGCGTTCTTTGACGGTCCGCAGGCGCTGTCGCGACACGAGTTCCTGGCCATCGCCGAGCTCGATGGCGCTGAACGCGAGGCGCGCATCTTTCTCGCCGCGCCGATCAGCTTGGACGCGCTGCGCACTGCATTCGCTGACGAGATCGTCGTCCGGGAGCGCGTGTCCTGGGAGGCGCGGCAGCGCGCCGTGATCGCGACCCGTGAACAGCTCCTGGGTGCGTTGGTGCTCGAGGAGCGGCCGCTGGTGCAGCCGCCGGCGGAACGCGTCGCGGCCGCGTTGCTCGAGGGCATTCGCGAGCTGTCGCTTGAAGTTCTGCCGTGGGACGAGGCGACGCTAGGGTTTCGAGCACGAGTGCAATTCGTGGCCGGATTACCGGCTGAACGCGCCGCGAACTGGCCGGATGTAACGGACGCTGCACTGCTGGCTGGCGTCGAAAGCTGGCTCGCTCCGCGGCTTCGGGGTATGACACGCATCGATCACCTGGAGAGGCTCGATCTGCGTGCGGCGTTGGAAGACCAGCTCGACCGCAATCAGCGGCGACGTCTCGAGGAACTCGCACCCACGCACATGAGCGTGCCGAGCGGTGCGCGCGTGCGCATCGACTATGTCGATGGCGACGCGCCGTCGTTATCGGTAAAGTTGCAGGAACTGTTCGGCCTTCAGGAGACGCCACGCATCGGCGGCGGCGCCGTGCCGCTTCTCATCAAGCTCTTGTCACCGGCTCAGCGCCCTGTGCAGGTGACGCGTGATCTGGCGAGCTTTTGGCGCAATGGCTACGCGGAGGTGCGCAGAGAGCTGAAGGGGCGTTACCCGCGGCACGACTGGCCGGATGATCCGTTGCGTGCGCGGCCCTCGCGGGGTGTTCGCCGCCGCGGATGAACGCGGGCGGAGAGGCGGGTACGTCTACTCGTCCTGCAGCTTGAAACGCATGCGCAGCGCCAGTCGCTGACTGACGGTTTCGCCGTCGATCTCGAGCGGCTTGAACCTCCACTTTTTAATGGAGCGCACGGCCGCGTCTTCAAACATGTCCGCCGGCTCGGCGTTTATCACTTCGACGTCGACCACTTCGCCCGACGGATTGACGGTGAATTGCATGTCCACAAAGCCCGCGACCTTGCGGCGCTGCGCCTTCGGCGGGTATTCGGGCGTGTTCGCCTTGACGACCATGTCATCGCGCACCGGTTGCGCCTTGGCAAGCACATCCGCCTTGCGACGCGCGCTGGCGACCGCGGCGGAGGCCGCTTCGAAGCTGGCGCCGCTCGCGCCCAGTCCGCGCGCCTCATCGAGCATGCGTTGCGCAGTCCCAACCTCCTTGCGCCTCGCCGCAGTTTCGGCGGCTGTGAGGAGCTGGGCCTTCAGGGAGTCGAGCGCGGGCGCTAGTCCCGCATGCGTCGGATACTGCGATTTCAGAGCCTGAACGTAGAACAGCGCGCTGTCGGTTTCCGGGCTCAGGAGCTGGCCGGAAGCCATCCGCTCGCGCGCGAGACCTGCGAGCCGGTCCGACTCACCGCTCCTGGCGCGCTGGCTCGAGGACTTGATGTCGCGCTCGGCCTTGGCGAAATCGACGCCGCTGACGCCGAGCTGGCGCGCCTGCGCCAGCCACTGCTCGGCTTCGGACGCGTCACCGCGCGCGGCGGCCAGACCACTCTTCTGCACCATCTTGTTGGCGAGCGACCGTAGACCCTGCTGCGTGAGCAGGCTCGCGGAGTCGATGTCGCGCGCCGCAGTGAAGTAGTAACGGGCGCTGTCACTGCTGGGCTCGACGAGCCGATCCTGGTTGAGGCGGTCGTTGCCGAGCTTGATCAGGTTCGCGAGCTTCTGGCTGTTTGCGTCGGTGCGCGCCGTCTCCTGCTGTGCAGCTGCCGAGCGGTCGGCCTCGCGCGCGACCTGTGCCTCAAGAAACGCCACGCGTGGATGCGTCGGCTCGATCGCCTTGGCCTGCTTGATGGCGGTGCCGGCCTCGCGCAGTTTTCCATCGAGCAGCGCAGCTTCAGCGCGCGCGAGCATCACCTCGGCTACGCGGTGCACGCCGTCGCTCGCTTCCGCATTCTTGGGCTCGCCCGCCAGCGCCAGCCGGTAGTGATCGAGAGCGCTCGAGCCCTTGGGATCCGTGTAGCGTCCGGCCTCGAACGCCTCGCGTGCTTTCTGCAGCTCGAGATCGACGGCGGCTGCGGCATCGAGCTTCGCTCCGCCCGCAGTCGCCGCATCCGCGCCGTTCGCGTCGGTGGCCGCCGTGTCGTCGGCGGGGCGCATCAGCAGCCATCCTGCGATCGTCGCGACGACCACGACCGCTGCGGCGAGGCCAGCGAACAACGGGCCGCGCTTGCTGCCGCCGGTGACCGTGGTCGCCCGCGTAGCCGACTTGAGCTCGAGATGGCGATTGATGGCGGATTCAAGCACCGCTGCCAGCGTCTCGGCCGTTTGTGCCTTGGCGATGAAGCCCTGCAGCTCGCCGTGATTGATGAGACCTGTAACGCGGGCCTCGTCCCCCGGTTCGCCGGCGGCCACGAAGCCGAGGTCGGGAAACTGCTCGTTGAGGCGCGTGATGACCGCTTCGAGCTGCGTTTGCACCAAAGCCATGTCGATCACCGCCACGGCGCAAGGCGAGGACACCAGCATGTCCGCGGCCTGCGAATCGCTCGTGGCGTGCCACACGCGGTTGGGCAATGTCACCACCCGGCGCACGGCCAGCAGGAAGAAATCGTCCTCCGTGACCGCCAGGATGTCCGTGCCGGCACCGGAGGGAGCGGGCGCGATCGTGTTGACCGCGGTTGCACGCAGGGTTCGGGCAGCGCTGTTCTTCACGGGGAAGCTCCGCTTAAGTGGGCTAGTCGAGGCACACCACCAGCGATGCCGAGTGGCTGCGCCAGTTGATGGGAATGACGAAGGATCGGGTGTTGGCCGGCGTTACCGCGCCCTCCGGCGTGCCCGCGATCACGCGCGGCACCGAGATCATGAACTCGTTGCCGAAGTCGCGACGCGCGTTGCCGGAAATCTGGTTGGCCACTTCGCCGACGAGGTCGCACATGTTCTCGTGCGTCATTTCGGTCTCGCCGAGGCGCATCAGCAACACCGTCAGCATCGGGCGCGAGGCAGTGAAGTACACGATGCCCTTGCGCTTGCCAGCGACCGTAATGATGCCGGTGTATTCCTGGATTCCGGGAATGCCCTCGTTGACCAGGTACGGCGAACCGACGGATGCCGGCTGATTGGCCGCCGTCTGGAAGTAGTGCGTCGTCCCTTCGACGAAGGTTTCGAGCTCCACCTTGGTCATTAGCCCGCTCCTCTCAGCAGCTCATCGAGCGCATCGGTCAGCTGCCGATCGGTGAATGGCTTGCACAGGAATCCGTTGGCGCCGCGCTTCATCGCCTCGATGGCGGTGGCCTTGTCGGCGAGCGCGCTGATGATCAGGATCAGCACCTCGGGCTTGATGCCGACCAGCTGCTCGACACATTCGATGCCGTCCATTTCCGGCATCGTGATGTCCATGGTGACCACATCCGGTTCGGTGCGGCGAAACAGCTCCACCGCCTGCTTGCCGTTGCCGGCCGAGCCGACGAACTGCAGGCGTGCACACTGATGCGAGCGCTCGATCTTGCGGCGCATGACGTTCGAGTCGTCCACGATCATCAGCTTCAGGGGCACGGCTGCATTCACTGAATCGCTCCGGAAGTGTCGGGATTACTGTTGGCGGCGCGGCATCAGGCCGCCCGTGCCTTGGCCGAGGCCGGCAGCCAGATCCTGAACCTGGCGAAACGCCCGGCCGTGGTCGAAACGCCGACCTTGCCGCCGAGCTCCTGGATGAGGTTGCGCACGATATCCATGCCCACCCCGCGACCGGCGTCCTTGGTGACCTCGGTCTGGGTGGTGAAGCCGGCCATGAAGATGAGCGACAGGGTGCGACGGTCATCGAGCTGTGCCGCCTGCTCGGCCGTCAACAAGCCTCGCTTGACGGCCGTCGCTTTCAGTTTGTCGGCGGACAGCCCGCGACCGTCGTCCTGACAGATGAACTCGAAACCCTCCGCACCGCGGTCCTCGAATTTGATCGTGATCAGCCCGGCGGCGCCCTTGCCCGCGCCGCGGCGCTCCTCCTGCGACTCGATTCCGTGCGCGACACAGTTGCGCACCATCTGGATCGAGATGTCCTTGATCGCGCGGCGGTAGTCCTTTGGCACGTGCTCGAGACCCGTGCAGGCCAGCTTGACCTGCTTGGCGGTCTCGCCCGCGATGCGTTCGGCGAGCGACTTCAGGCTCGATTCGAGCGTGTTGGCGGCCTCGGCACCCTCAGCCATGCGCTGCAGCAGCGCCGGCGCCGGCTGAACCAATGTCCCCGCCGGCCCGGTGATGCCGGTGTCGTGATCGTCGGGCAGGTGAGACTCGCCCTCGGCGGACATCGCCACCCGGAGGTCCGCGAGCCGGCCCACCATCTCGCGCACCTGCGCGAGGTGGCCAAAGAGATCGTCGAGCTTCACGACCAGCGGCAGGAAGTCGTTGCCGCTCAAGCTTGGTCGCGTGCGCAGCTCCGCCAGCGCCTCTTCGAAGCCGTGGGCCCGCGACTCGACCGTCTTGAGCCCGAGCGCTGCAGCCTCGCCCTTGACGCCGTGAATCTGGCGGAAGATGCCGTCGAGCTTGGCGCGGAACGCGGTTTCCTCGCGCGCCGGCTCCTTGAGAATCGAATTGACCATCTTCATCGCGACTTCGCTTTCCTCGAGGAAGCCGGACAGCTGGCGGGGCTCGACGTGCAGGATATGCAGCAACAGGTCGAGCTGTGCCTGCGCCTTCTCCTGCGAATCCTGCAGCTCCTTCGACAGTTCCACGCGGCGCGTGACGTCGATGACGGTCACCAGCAATCGCGACATCTGCCCTTCGGTGCGCACGCGGTTGAAATCGAACTCGAGAAACTGCGTATCCATCGAGCCGGAGCCGGAATCGAAGTGCACTTCGACCTCGCCCAGCGGGTTGATGGTCTTGATGAGCTTTTCGTTGACGCGCTCGCCCCACATGAGCCTGACGTACTCGATCGCGGTGTTGAGCGTCTTCTCGGGAATGATCCCGCGCAGCAGACCTTCAAACGTCAGCCGGTCGAAATCCTTGCGGCGGAAGATGCGCTCGAGCGCCTCGGAGCGCTCCGATCCGAGCTTGAGATCCTTGTCGAGCAGGAACAGGCCCTGGTTCACCGTGCGCAGAATGCCGTCCGTCTCGAGCTTGGCGCGCAGAGTCGCCTGCTCGCGGCGGTTCGCCTTGGCCAGCAGCCACAGCGCGACCACGAGCAGCACGAACGCGCACACGAGTCCGCCCATCAGGAGCGCACGCAGCTGGCTCGAGCGAGCCTGGGTATCCGCTTCGACGGCAGCGGCCAGCTCGGCGATCTGACGCGACATCTGCTCATGGCGCGCCAGACCGAAGCGGGCGGCTTCGTTCAGGTCGCTGTTCAGGCGGAGCCCCGCGGTGCTGAGCTGCGTGCCACGGGTTGCGGTCTCGACATAGGGATTGGAATCGAATGCGATCACCGGCTTGAGCAGCTTGTGATACTCGCCCCACAGCTGCCGCAGGTTCTGGAGACCGCGCTGGTTGCGCGTGGAGCCGAGCGGCGCGTAGTCGATGAAACCCTGCTTGCCCGTGGCAGTGGTCGCGTGCCGGTCGAGCTCCGTGAGAGCGCTGTCGAAGGCCCTCACGGCCGCCTTCACTTCACTCAGCCCGCGGCCGAGATAACGCCGGCCGGCCAGGTCGGTGCGCAGCAACTGCGCGCCCGCGGCGATCACGCGCGGCTGGTAGCGTTGCTCGCTGACGGCGCGCAGCGCGCTCAGGCTCTCTGCCGTGCGCGCCGTAAACAGATAGTTGATTGCGAGCACGGCGCCAGTGATGGCCAGGAACAGCACCAGCACGGTCACCAGACCCTTGAACTTGCCCAGCTTGAAGATTCCCATTGGACCAGTCACCTCGAGCCGTTGAACCGTCTCCGCACGTTGAAGCCGCAGGCCCGGTCGATGTCGGTCGCTCGGTGCACACGGCCACACTTCCTGGCGGTCACAGAAGGGCCTCCTGGCCCCGGTAATTGGCCGCTATCTTTGACAATAGTCGGCCGCCGGGATGTGGACGCAGGTCGGATTTCTTAGGACCGAAATCCGATGCAGTTCATAGTTCCGGCAGGTCGCCGGTGTGACGGATTACCGGGGATGGAGGGCGAGGAGAAAGTCGCTGGCGCTCTGGTAGCGCTCGGCCGGCCGCTTGGCCAGCAGGCGGTCGATCAGTGGCTGAAAGTGTGCCGCCGCGCCGCTCAGCTGCGGGACGGGCGCATGCTGATGCTGCGCCAGGATGTCGAACACGGTGCGCCCGACAAATGGCTTCTGGCCCGTGAGCAGCTCGAACAAGATCACGCCCATGCTGTAGAGGTCGGAGCGTTCATCAACGACCTTTCCCTCGGCCTGCTCGGGACTCATGTAGTACGGCGAGCCGCGGATCTCGCCTGCGCCGGTGAGCGCCTTGTCGCCGGTGAGGCCCTTGGCCAGACCGAAATCGATCAGCACCAGCGTGTTGTCGGCACGCAGCATGACGTTGGCGGGTTTCAGGTCCCGGTGCAGCACGCCCGCGACATGGATGACGCGCAACGCCGCCGCGATCTGGCGCACGTAATCCACTGCCTCCTGCTCGGTCATCGGATTCTGCAGCCGCGTCTTGAGATCGCCGGCCGGGAAATACTCGGTCGCGATGTAGCTCAACTTGCCGGTGGAGCCGAAGTCGTAGACCTCGACGATGGCGGGATTGCGCGCCTCGGAGATGATCTTGTACTCGCGCGCGAAGCGATCCAGATCGCTCTTGGTCTCCGCGGAGTCGGCGGCGCGGCGCAACACCTTGAGCGCCACGTTGCCGCGCAGCTCCTCGCTGTAGGCGAGGTACACCGCTGATCGGTCGGATTCGGCCAGCGTCTGCAATACGCGGTAACCCGTGATCGCTGCCGGCAGTTCGGTGGTCGAGGCAGCGCGCCGCGTCTGCGCACGGCGTCGCTCAACACCGGGAGCGCCGCGGGCCTGCAACGCTGCGCGCACACGCGCAGCGAGCAATGGAGGCGAAACCAGTCGCACCGGGATGTAGTCCGCCGCACCCGCGCGCGCCGAATCCACCGCCGTCATCTCGTTGCCGCCGCGGGCGAGGAGCAACACCGGTGCGCCGCAGCCGCGCAGGCTGGCAAGCAGGGCCTCGGGTCCGCGCGCGCGATTCTCGCCTGCCCCGCCATCGTGTTCGTATCCGACGAGCAAGGCGCTGAACGCCGCATAGGTGGCGACCACCGAGGAATCCGTCGGCACCGGGCCGCTCTCGATCTCGGCGTCCGGGAAGGCGATTTTCAGGTCTCCCAGAACCTGACGGCGAAGCGGCTCGTCGAGTCCGATGATGAGGAAGCGCTGAGTCATCCGTGTCGTACGCTTTAGGGTCGAATGGCGCGCAATCATCGCACAGCCGGATTCGCCGCGCGCACGCGCAACGATCGCAATCAGGGGAGAGCGATCACGATTTTGCCAAAATGATTTCCGGACTCCATGTACGAGTAGGCGGCGGCAGCATCGGCAAACGTGAATACCTTGTCGATGACCGGCTTCAGCCGGTGGCGCGCGATGAACTGGTTCATCGCCTCGAAGTCGACGCGCGAGCCCACGTAAATGCCGCTCACCTGCACATTGCGAAAGGGCAGCGCCGCAGCAGGGATCTGGGCACCCCAGCCGGAGAGTCCGCCGATGTAAGCGATGTGCGCGTCGTATGCGAGGATTCCCAGCACTTTCGGCAGCGTCGATTCACCGCCAACCTCGAGCACCTGATCGACTCCCGATCCGCCGGTGAGTTCGAGCGCCGTCTTTTCCCATTGCGCGTTGGTCCCGTAGTTGAGCGTCTGCCACGCGCCGAGCTGCCTGGCGCGTTCGAGCTTGGCGTCGCTGCTGCTCGTGATCAGGGCTTTCGCGCCGGCGGCGACGGCAAACTGCAGGCCGAAGATCGACACGCCACCCGTGCCCTCGAGCAGCACGATCTCACCGGCTTGCAGATTGCCGCGCGTGAACAGGCCGTTCCACGCCGTGACGCCGGCGCACGGCAGCGTCGCCGCTTCCTCGAAAGTCAGGTGATCTGGAAAACGGACCAAGCCCTCCTCGTTGAGGACCACGTACTGCGAGAGCACACCGTCGGTCGAGCCGCCGAGTGCCGAAGCCGCGGTGCCGGCGTTCGCCTTGCCCGAAATCCAGTTCTGGAAAAAGATCGCGGCCACGCGATCACTCACCTTGAAGCGTGTGACTTCGGCACCGGTCGCCGCGACTTCTCCGGCGCCATCCGACAGCGGGATGATGCCGCTCACGTCGGCACCGCCATACTGTCCGTTGCGAACCAGGATATCGCGGCGGTTGAGCGCGGCAGCACGCACACGCACCACCACTTCGCGTGCTCCCGGCGTCGGCACCGGCGCTTCGCGCAATGCGAGGCGGAAACCCTGTTCCGCTTTCTCGAGCCGGTACTGCTGCATGCTGCCGATCTTTGCGGCATCGGCCGCGTGCACCGCGATTGGCGCGACGACGAGGCAAGCCCACAGCAGCGAGAGGACTGTCCTGGCCAACATGTGCATGACGGAAGCTCCGCGGGGTGATTGTGCCGATCGATTGTAGTCGAGCACATTCCGCGGCGCGCAGGAAGATGGGCAGGAAATCCAGGAGATTCCCGTGAGCAATCCCGCGAAGCTCTCGACCGATGCCTTGCGGCCGATCGGACACTTCGTCGACGGACGCGGCCTCAATGTTGCAGGTCACGAGAGCGGATTCTTCCTCGGTGCCCCCCTGTTCGATCACGTATCGCCCGGCATGCGAATCTACCGCGAGGAGATCTTCGGGCCCGTGCTGGTCGTCGTGCGTGTGCCTGACTTCGAAGCCGCGCTCGAACTGGTCAGCGCGCACGAATTCGGCAACGGCGCGTCGATCTTCACCACCGATGGTCGCGCAGCACGCGATATCTGTCACGCGGTGGAAGCGGGCATGGTGGCGTCAACTTGTCCATACCCGTGCCGATGACCTTCCACAGTTTCGGCGGCTGGAAACGCTCGCTGTTTGGCGCGCTTCACGTCCACGGCATGGACGGCGTGCGTTTCTATACACGCCTGAAAACGGTCACGGGCCGCTGGCCGGGAAAGCCTCGCGGCCCGGAATTCGCATTGCCGGTGCTGACCTGAGCGATTACTTGCCGTCGAGAGCGTCTTTCGCTTCTTCACCGGCTTCCTTCACCTCTTCGCCGGCTTCCTGCAGATGTTCGCCAGCGTCTTGCGCCGCATCTTTCACCTCATCCATCGCTTCATCGATCTGCTCTCCGACCTCCTCGGCCGGACCTTTCTTCTCACAACCTGTGGTGGTTAACAGAGCCAGTGCCGCAAACACGGGAATCAGCAGTGAGCTGCGCATTGGGGATATTCCTTGGTGAAGCCACCAACCGGGGAAGCCTTTGGACATTCTCGCATGTGTCGATGAGAGTGAAGTACATCTTGATGGCGCTAATGGGCGCGTACGTAGCCGGTGAGCTCGACATAGCCCCGGCCGGTCAGCTCCGCACCGGCGCGCCGGCCTCGAACATCGACCGCGCCTTCCCAATAGCGAGGCGTCGTGTCGAGCTCCTGATCGGCCAGAACCGGTCGCAGTTCGAGATCGACTCCGAGCGCCGCCACGCGCAGACGCCAACGCGCCGGATACGAGCCACCGCGCGGACTTTGCCAATGGTCGAGCACATCGATTTCGATTTCGGTGCCGGCCAATTGCCGCGCGCTGCCGTCGGCTTCGATCCAGGTCCCTGCGCTGAACGGATCGCGGGTGCCATCGCGCTTGCGCAGCGAATAGAACATCAACGCGCTGCCGTCATCGAGCTGCAGCGCGAACCAATCCCAACCCTCCTGATCTTCAGCCAGGGCACCGCTGCCCCACTCTCGGTCGAGCCACGCCGCGCCGCTCACAGCGAGTCGACGTCCATCGCGCCGCAGCTCGCCTCGCGCTGTAAGCCACGGAATAGAATAGTAAAAACTGGCAGCTCCCGGCTGTTTTGACTTGCGGCTCAGGCCCTGCTCGCCGTTCGGAATTGGCGGAACTGCCGGCTCGAGAACGAGCGACAGCGAATAGGGACTATCGGCGGCCGAGAGCTGCCATCCGCTCGGCTCGGAGGCCACGCTCCAGTCCTGCACCCACACGCGCAAGGGCGGCGATCGCGCGCCCGCCAGTTCCAGGGCATCGCGGGCGCGCCGCTCGGCCGAATGGAAAATTCGCCGTGCCACGTCCGTGATGGCGAAGTGAGCCACGTAGATCTGGTGGCTGCGCCAGCGCGATGCGCCCGTTTCGGCTGGCGACGAGGGTGCGAGCGCGTAGCGGAAAAACGTGAGCTCGAACCCGAAGCGTTCGCCATCTGCGCCGTCAAGGTGACCGGTGAAGTACCACCATTCGTGGCGGAACTCGGGGTGCGGCCCATGATCGCGTGGAAACTCGAAGGCGCGCGGGGCCAACGCGAGCGCGAACCCTGAAGGCTCCACGCCGCCGAGCAGCGCTTCGAGGCGCGTGTCCGGCGATGACGCGGCGTCCTCGCCACTCTGCGTGGTGTCGGTTTCACCATTGCAGCCGAGAAGGGCCACGAATCCGAGCACGCAGGCCTGGCGGCGCATCATTCCTCCCGGATGTGGTCGGCGATGACGGCGCGTGAGCTGCGCCAGGCTGGATAGAGTCCTGCCAACAGCGCGGCAGCCAGGGCCACTGCGAGGGTGGTGGCTATTTCCTGGCCAGACCAGAAAAGATCGATCCGCCAGCCGAACGCACGGCGATTGATGACTTCGATGAGAACCTCCGCGGCGACGAGCCCCGTGGGAATGGCAATCGTCACCGCCACCAGACCCATGAACAGCGTCTGGATCTCGATCAACCCCGCGATGCCTGTCGGAGTGATGCCGAGCGCACGCAAGACGGCGAGCTCGCGCGCGCGCTCGAGCTCATAGGCCAGGAGCGCACTCAGCAGGCCGATGCCGGCAACCGTCACCGCCAGCCAATACAGGACATGCGTGATGGCAAACGTTCTTTCGAAGATTCGCATCGAAAGGCTGCGGATCTCACTGTTCGAATGCATCAGCAGCGCCTGTTGGCCCTGAGTCTTTTCGCGCAGCGCGGCGATCACGGCACTCGCATCGCTCCCCGCGGCGAGATACAGACCGAGGGAGGTGATTGCATCGTCGGCCCAGGCATCGCGATAACGCAAACGACTCATCAGGACCGCGCCGCGATCGTTGCCATAGTCCCGATGGATCCCGGCAACGCGAAACCGACGTGGACCCCCTTGAGTGACGAGCTCGATCGATTCGCCGACACGGAGATTGTGACGATACGCAAAGGACTCGGACAGGAGGACATCGCCGCGATCGAATGCCGGCCAGACCTCGTCCGTCGTGCCATCGATCAGCGTGATGCCACTGAGGCTCCGTGATGCGGGTTGCAGCGCGTCGAGCAACACCGGGCCGAGCGGCGACTCGACTGACACGCGGCGCGTCGCGCTGTGCTCGACCACGAACTCGGAAGCGAGGAGTGCGCGGACAACGTCGATGTCGATGGCGCGCTCAGGACGACCGAATCCCGGGCCTGGCGCCATCACGTAAATGTCAGCGCGCAGTGTCCGTCCCAGCCAATCGGAGACCGAGTGCCGGAAACTCGAGACCATTACAGCCACGCCGATCGCCGCGGCGACCGCAATGCCCAGTGCCGCGACGGCAGCTCCTGTGCGACTGATGGAAGCGGCGATATCACCCAATGCGAGTTGCGCGGTGACGCTCCTGCCGCCGACGATACGCGCCGCAAGCTTCGCCAGCGCGCGCAGAAGCGCGGGCGTGAGCAAGGCCGCCGACAGCATCAACAGCAGCAATGCCGCAAAGCCTGCCACGAGGCTTCTGCTCGAGAGCGCGATCGCGAGGCCGGCGGCGGTGATCATCGACACGCTGACTCCAACCAGCCCGGTGGCGCCCCGTGCGGCTCGTTGTTCCAGCGTCGAGCGCCGCAACGCCAACTGCGGCAGGGTGCGCGCCGCCTCGAATGACGGCACGAGCGCGGCGAGCAATGCCGCGCCAATGCCCGTCCCCACGGCGACGAGCAGCGTGCCTGGCTCGATACTGATCTCGTTGACCGAGGTAACGTAGTACAGGTCGTTGATCGTGCGCGTCACTGCAGTGAGCATCTGACGCCCGAGCCACAGGCCTGCCATGGCGCCGAGTGCCGAGCCGATGACGCCCAGGAACGCGGCTTCGACGAGGACGATCCCGAGCACTTCGCCACGAGTCACACCGAGAGCGCGCAGGATTCCGAGAGTCGACCGGCGCTGGATGAGCGCAAAGCTCATGCTGTTGTAGATCAGAAAGGACCCGACGAGCAGCGCGAGCAGACTCATTGCCCTGAGGTTGGTCATGAACGCGCTCGTCAGCTCCGCCACTTCGCTGCTGCGGCGTTCGCTCTCGACGATGCTGACGCCTGGAGGGAGCCGAACGCGCCAGTTCGCGAGTTGCCGTCGCCCCGACTCATCGCTGGCCAGCTTGACGTCGATTCGGGAGAGCCGCCCGATGGCCCCGAGCCATTCCTGCGCCTGCGCGATGTCGGTGATCATCAGGGTGTCGAGCCCGGCGCGCTCGTCCTCGATCAAGCCGACCAGCACGGCGCCGTATTGCCGGCCGGCGACCTGTAATTTCAAAGACTTACCGACGTCCAGCCCGAGCACGTCGGCGGCGCGACGCGACATCATCACGGTACCCGGCTCCATCAGCCAGCGGCGCAGCAGTTTAAGACCCCCATCCCGCTCCACGGCGCCAAACCGGCGGAAACCCGGGTCCCCCAGAGGATCTATGCCGAGAAGGCGCAAGCTCTGCCCGGCCACGACCACGTAGCCCTCGACGATTGGCGCGAGCTCGGCATCGGCACGATCGGCCACGATTTCAACGAAAAGCGTTTCGGGAACACCTTGCGGCCCCGCAACCAGTTGGTGAGTCGCGGAGCCATTGATGGCATCCAGCGACAACTCGAAACCCCGCCGGGCGCTGGCGGTGGCGAGCGCGATCGAGCTGATCGTTGCTACCCCCAGAGCGAGGCCGAGCACCGCCAATCCCAATTGAAACGGATGCAGCAGCAGATGGCGCCCGCTTGCTGCCCACGAGGTCCTCAATCGGATTGCGCGGTGTGCAACCGGCCCTCCCGGAGTTCAAGCACGCGCTCGGCCGAAGCAGCCACCGTGGCGGCGTGCGTCGCGATGAGCAGCGTGCTGCCGCGGGTGCTGACCAGCTGATGCAGCAGACCCATGACCTGGCCGGCCGATTCATCGTCGAGATTACCGGTGGGTTCATCGGCCAGCAGCACCTGCGGTTCGTGAATCAATGCGCGCGCGATGGCCACGCGTTGCTGTTCGCCCCCCGACAGGGCATCGGGCGAGCTGTGCAGCCGGTCCGCAAGGCCCACCTGCTCGAGGGCCTGGCTGGCGCGCTGGCGCGCGCCCGCACCGCGGATTCCGTTCAGCTCGAGGGCGAGGCGGACGTTTTCCTCGACGTCGAGCGTCGGGATCAGGTTGAAGAACTGGTACACGAAGCCGAGATGCCGCCGGCGGAAGAGCGTGCGTTGCCGCTCCGACATCGCCGTGATGGTTTCACCAGCGATCTCGATCGTTCCGGAATCAGGGCGGTCGATGCCGCAGATGAGGTTGAGAAGCGTCGACTTGCCCGAGCCGCTCCGACCCACGATGGCGACGGTCTCACCCTGCGCGATTTCGACGTCGAGACCTGCCAGGACGCGGTGCAGGCGCTCACCCTCGCGAAAGCTCCGGCTCAGTCCGCGAACGATCAGCACCTGCACGCTCCTCGGGAAATGCACCGAATCAAGGCGGCGCCGGGTTACAGTCTACGATCGCAGCGTGCGCCGCCGGGAAGAAACACATTCGTCATTACGGGCCGGCGGCGCGAATCGTGCTGGCTGACGCACCGCGCGCGGGTATATACGTATTCTGTCTGTAACAGAACCGCGGGAACATTTGGGCAGAGGATTACGCCATGTCAGACACACGCATTCAGGGCTTGTCCGCCGAGAACAAGCCTTCGCGCAAAGCGAAGCGCTCGATCAAGAAAACCGTGCCGGTCGGGAAAGCTGAGCCGGATCGCGCCAGTGAAACTACATCCGTGGTAGCCGTCAGCCTGTCGGCCGTTGATCGCGATGACATGATCGCGACGGCGGCGTATTTTCGTGCCCAGAAGCGCAACTTCGAGACGGGCCACGAACTCGAGGACTGGCTGGCTGCGGAGGCGGAAATCGACGCCGCCCTCCTGCAGGGGCTCCAGGCATAGGAGGCCACTCCCGCCCTAGGCGAAGCGCGCAAACCAGCCGGCAGCGCGTGCGATCGAGCATCAGGATCCGCCCCCGAGTTCCGGTGGGTTAGCCGGCCCGAGCCTGTTGATAGTCGCGCGGCCGGCAACAGTACTGGAAGTTGCGTGCCTATAGTTGACCAAAACGTCAACAATATGGCCGAAATCTCCCCTTATGGCCCGACGTTCGCCACGACGCTTGAGCTTAGGAACCGAACGTATCGCAGGACTTAAGCGCTCCACTCCTGAGGCCGATGTCGAACCAGCGCATGCGCTGATCGGCCGATCCGTGGGTGAAGGATTCGGGAACAATGTGGCCGCGAGCCCGCAGCTGAATCGTGTCATCGCCCACCGCCGACGCCGCACCGAGCGCTTCCTCGACATCCCCGGATTCGAGGATCTGGCGTGCGCGTTCGGCGTGATGCGCCCAGATCCCGGCGTAGCAATCGGCCTGCAGCTCGAGGCGCACTGACAGCGCATTCGACTCCTCTTCCGAGCCGCGCTGCTGTACTGCATGCACCTTCTCAGACGTGCCCGCCAGGTTTTGCACGTGGTGGCCCACTTCGTGCGCGATCACGTAGGCCTGAGCGAAATCCCCCGGTGCCTGGAACTTGTCCTTGAGCTCGCGGTAGAAACCGAGATCGATGTAAACCTTCTGATCGGCCGGGCAGTAGAACGGTCCGACGCTCGCGCCCGCCCGGCCACACGCGGACTGCACGGCGCCGGTAAACAGGACCAGTGTGGGGGCGACGTACTCGGCGCCCCGGTCCGCGAAGAGCACGCTCCAGGTGTCCTCGGTATCGCCCAACACCACCGATACGAAGTCGGCCAGTTCGTCGTCCGGGCCACCGGTCTTTTGTACGCCACCGGGCGGGGGCGGCTCCAGCTGCGTGGTCTGCACGCCCTCCATGACGCCCACGATCAGGCGCGGGTCAACGCCGAAAAACCACGCGAGCAGCAGCGCAACGATCACGCCGCCGCCGAGTTTCAGGCCCGGGCCGCCCACGCGCTTGCCGCGATAGTCCTCGACGTTGGTGCTGCGTCGAGCTTTTCTCCAGCGCATGGCAATTCCTCAGCCCACCGTGGGCTCCAGCGATCGTAACCAAGATCGAGCTCGGGCAGCTATCGGGCGAGCAACCAGGGGCTGGCGAGCCCCGGACTATCGCCCTGCACGCGGTTCGCGGGGGATCAGGGATGTCCGTAACGTGCGGGTCCCCCGTAACACGCTGAGCTCGAGCGCCTCGCCCAGCGCGTAGTGACTGAGATGGCGATGCAGTGCATCGATGCTGTCGATCGGAATGTCGTTGGCGGCAATGATGAGGTCGCCCACGCGCAGGTCGCTCTGGCCGGATGGGCCATCGCGGTCGAGCGAAATCACTTCGACAGCCTGCTGGACTGAGAGTCCGAGAGCGCGCACCAGCCGCCGATCGAGCGGACGGTCCCGACCGGCAATCCCAAGAAAGGCGCGGCGGACGCGCCCATGCGAAAGAATCTCGCTCAATATCCATTGCGCCGTTAGAGCCGGAACCGAAAAACCGATCCCTTGCGCCACCGCGATGATCGCAGTGTTGATCCCAACGACGCGGCCACGCGCGTCGACCAGCGGTCCGCCGGAGCTTCCCGGATTGAGCGGCGCCGAATGCTGCACGATGCCTTCGATCAAGCGGCCGTGACGGCTGCGCAGGGCGCGGCCCAGAGCGCTCACCACCCCGGCAGTGACGGTGGACTGGAAGCCGAAGGGATTGCCGACCGCAACCACCAGCTGGCCCACACGCAAGGGTTCATCGGCCGCCACCGTAGCGCTCGGCAAGCCGGAAGCGAGGGCGCGCACGACTGCGAGATCCGTGGCGACGTCCTCGCCGACCAGCTCCGCATCGACCGTTCTTCCATCGATGAATACGCTGCGCACACGCTGCGCGCCGTTCACTACGTGCTGATTGGTGAGCAGATATCCATCGGGCGTGATGACGACGCCGGACCCGGCGCCCCCCTGCTGCGCATCTCGAGAACCCTTGCCGACCTGGATGCTCACGACCGCCGGGCCGATCCGGTCGACTGCGGCGATGACCGTTCTCGAGTAGGCGTCCAGTGCCTCAAGCTCCCCGGAGTCCGCGTCCGGCGGACCCGACGTCGATTCGTCGCGCTGATCGTCGACCTCGCCGGCGATCGCGCGAATCGAGCTCGAATTGCTGATCAGCGTGCAGTTCCCAGCGGGGCGGATGCGGTGAGGTGCCGTTGACGGCATGGTCCGTTTACTGGGGCGGTGCGCCTGCAAAACAAGGGGCGTCGTTCAGCGGGGCCTTGATACAATTTCCCGTGACATGGGCCTGTAGCACAGCGGTCAGTGCAGGGGACTCATCGAAAGGTGCCTTCGTACCGGAAGGTGCGAAGTGGACGGGATGAATTCAGGGAAACCTTCCAGTGCGGCCTTCGGGCGAACTGATGGCAATCCTGAGCCAAGCCGGCGGTGCACCGCCGGAAGGTGCAGAGACTACCTGAGGGCTCAAGCGCCCTTGATAACAGGCTGGAGCGTCCCGCACCCCAACGAGCGCGCTCGCGGGTGAAGAGATAGTCCACTCCCGGCGGAAACGTCGGGGCAAAGTGAATCCCTTGGTCGCAGGTTCGAATCCTGCCGGGCCCATTCCTCGAATTCCGACTCAATGCGTGAGCAATCGAATGGCCGCAAGCTTGTTTCATCCCGCCGTTCAAAGCTGGTTCGAGCGCACCTTCAGTGAGCCGACGCCCGCGCAGCTCGCCGCCTGGCCGGCGATTCACAGCGGCCGGCACGCGCTGATCGCTGCGCCCACCGGGTCGGGCAAGACGCTCGCCGCTTTCCTCGCGGCGATCGATGCATTGGTGCGCAAGGGTGTGGCTGGCGAGCTGGATGACACGACTCACGTCGTCTACGTATCGCCGCTTAAGGCACTCTCGAACGATATCCATCGCAATCTGGAGGAGCCGCTCCTTGGCATCCAGGAGGAGCTTTCACGCCAAGCTGCGGCGTCCTTTGAGATTCGCGCCCAGGTGCGCACCGGCGATACCCCACAGGTCGAGCGCACAGCGATGCGCAAGCGCCCGCCCCATATCCTCGTGACGACACCCGAATCTCTCTACCTTCTGCTCACCAGCGAGTCCGGCCGGACGATGCTCGGCACGGCACGAACCGTGATCGTCGATGAGATTCACGCGGTCGCCGGCAGCAAACGGGGATCGCACCTGTCGCTGTCGCTCGAGCGCCTGACTGCACTCTGCACCGGACCCGTGCAGCGCATCGGGCTGTCCGCCACACAGAAACCGATCGAGGATATTGCTCACTTCCTAATCGGCACCGGCAGGGACTCCGCGGGCGAACGCGATGGGCACGACCCCGAGTGCGTCATCGTCGACACCGGCCACGTGCGCGATCGCGACCTTGGTCTCGAACTTCCAGGCGCGCCGCTTGAAGCGGTGATGTCCGGCGAGGTCTGGCAGATGATCTACGAGCGACTCGCCGAGCTCATCGCGCAGCATCACACCACGCTCATCTTCGCCAACACACGACGCATGGTGGAACGCGTCACGCGCCACCTCAGTGAACGGTTGGGCGAGGCGCACGTCGCCGCGCACCATGGCAGCCTCGCCAAGGAGAAACGCCTCGATGCCGAGCAACGACTCAAGAAGGGCGAGCTCAAGGCGCTCGTCGCCACCGCTTCGCTCGAGCTGGGCATCGACATCGGTGAAGTCGAGCTCGTGTGCCAGCTCGGCTCCCCGCGTTCGATTGCAACGTTTCTGCAGCGCGTCGGCCGCGCGAATCATTCGGTCAGCGGCGTGCCGAAAGGACGCCTGTTTCCCACGAGCCGCGACGAGCTGATCGAATGCGCCGCGTTGCTCGATGCTGTTCGACGGGGCGAGCTCGACCGGCTGACGATCCCGCGGCAGCCGCTCGACGTGCTGTCGCAACAGATTGTCGCCGAGGTTGCCGCGCGTGAGTACGGCGAAGACGAGCTGTTCGCTCTCGTGCGTCGTGCCTGGCCGTACCGTGAACTGTCGCGAGTCGATTTCGACGCCGTCATTCGCATGCTCGCCGAGGGCATCAGTGTGCGGCGCGGCAGGCAGGCCGCGTACCTGCACCGCGACGCGGTGAATCGCCGCCTGCGGGCACGTCGCGGAGCGCGGCTCACCGCCATCACCTGCGGTGGTGCAATACCGGACAACGCGGACTACCAGGTCGTCCTCGAGCCGACAGAAACGTTCATCGGCACGGTTCACGAGGATTTCGCGGTCGAAAGTCTGGCCGGTGACGTTTTTCAGCTCGGCAACAGCTCGTATCGGATCCTGCGCGTTGAGGCGGGCCGCGTTCGGGTGGAAGACGCCAAAGGGCAGCCGCCCAGCATTCCCTTCTGGCTCGGAGAAGCACCGGCGCGTACGGCTGAGTTGTCAGCCGCGGTTTCCCGGCTGCGTGCCGAAATCGACGGGGCATTGCCGACGGTCGAGCGCGCCGTCATCGAGCGCTGCATTGTCGAGCTGATGACGCGTCACAGGCTCGATCGCAGTGCTGCCGAACAGATTGTCGAATATCTTGCTGCGGCCAAGGCGGTGCTCAAGGTGCTGCCGACACAGAACACGCTCGTCTACGAGAGGTTTTTCGACGAATCGGGCGGCACGCAGCTGGTGATTCACGCGCCGTTCGGTGCGCGGCTCAACCGCGCATTCGGCCTCGCCTTGCGCAAACGCTTCTGCCGCGCATTCAACTTTGAATTGCAGGCCGCGGCGACCGAGGATGCCATCGTGCTGTCGCTTGGCGAGACGCACAGTTTTGCGCTGGAGGAGGTTACGCGTTTCCTCAACAGCCGCACGGTGGCCGAAGTGCTGGTGCAAGCGGTGCTCGATGCGCCGCTCTTCACGACACGCTGGCGCTGGAATGCCAGCATTTCGCTGGCCGTCAAACGCGCGCGGGGCGGCAAGCGGACACCGGCGCCGCTGCAACGCATGGCGGCGGAAGATCTCATCGCCGTCGTGTTTCCGGATCAGATCGCGTGTGCCGAGAATCTCCAGGGCGAACGCGAAATCCCCGATCACCCGCTCGTGCGGCAGACACTCGATGATTGCCTGCGGGAAGCCATGGATGTCGCTGGTCTCGTCGCCCTGCTGCAAGCCATCGAAACTGGCGAGAAGCAAGTGATTACCCGCGACCTGCCGCAGCCTTCCCCTCTCGCGCAGGAAATCCTGAATGCGCGCCCCTACGCGTTCCTCGACGATGCGCCGCTCGAAGAACGCCGCACGCAGGCCGTCGCAGCTCGCCGCTGGCTCGATCCCGCGACGGCGGCGGAGTTCGGCAAGCTCGACGTTAAGGCGATCGCCGCGGTTCGCGAAGAAGCCTGGCCGGCACCCCAGAACGAAGATGAGCTGCACGACGCGCTCATGTCGCTCGGAGTCGTGACCGAAAAGGAGGGTGTGCAAGGCGAGTGGCGAAGTTTCTTCGACAACCTCGTCGTCGCAAGGCGCGCCACACGGCTTGACGTGGGTGATCGCCGGTTCTGGGCCGCGGCCGAGATGTTGCCGATGCTCAATGCGCTGTATCGCGGCGCACGGCGAGATCCGGAGATTGCAACGCCCGCTCCGTATTCTGAGCGGGAGTGGGACCCGGAGTCGGCCTTGATCGAGCTGGTGCGCGGCAGGCTCCAGGCGGTTGCGGCGGTCACCACAGCCACTCTTTCCGAGACGCTCGGTGTGCCGGCGGGAGCGATCGAAATCGCACTGGCAGAGCTCGAGAGTGAAGGCTTCGTGATGCGAGGCAATTTCACCACAGAGACCGCGGAAATCGAGTGGTGCGAGCGCAGACTGCTGGCGCGCATTCACCGCTACACGATTCGCACGCTGCGCGCCGAGATCGAGCCGGTGTCGAGCGCGGAATTCGTGCGCTTCCTGCTCGACTGGCAGGGCGTGACGCGCGAGCCGCGGCCAGAGGGTGTCGAAGCGCTCGCGGCAGTCGTTGAGCAGTTGGAAGGGTATGAAATTCCTGCTGCTGCCTGGGAAGCCGACATCCTTCCCGCGCGGCTCAAGGAGTATGACCCGAACTGGCTCGACAGCCTGTGTCTGTCGGGTCGCGCCCTCTGGGCCCGCATGACACCGGCAAAGGGAGCGACGGCGGCGCCGGTCCGCGCGACGCCGATCGCGCTGCTCACTCGAAGAAACGGCTCATTGTGGCGCTCGCTAGCGGATGAGTCGCGACCCGAGCTGCAGCTGCCGCACGCGGCACAGGCCATGGCGGAGTACCTGCGCACACACGGTGCCTCGTTCTTCGATGAGATTGCGAGCGGTGCCGGATTGCTGCGCTCGCAGGCGGAGACAGCACTGGGCGAGCTCGTGGCCGCAGGGCTCGTGAATGCGGACAGTTTCAGCGGATTGCGCGCGCTGCTCATGCCTTCCGATCGCAGACGCCGGCTCGCCGCGCGGTGGCGACGCGTGGCGCTCTTCGGACTGGAAGACGCCGGCCGCTGGAGTCTCATCCGCAAGCGAGATCACGAACCCGGTGAAGACGCTGTCGAGCGAACAGCCACGATCCTGCTGCGTCGATACGGCGTGATCTTTCGCCGCTTGCTGACGCGCGAAGCGGGCTGGCTTCCGCCCTGGCACGCATTGCTGCGCATCTATCGCCGGCTCGAGGCGCAAGGACACATCCGCGGCGGGCGTTTCGTGGCCGGTGTGAGTGGTGAACAATATGGGCTTCCGGATGCCGTGGGCGCGTTGCGCGCGGTCAGGCGGCGACCACAGTCGGGAGAATTGGTGTCGCTGAGCGCTGCCGATCCGCTCAACCTGTTCGGGGTGCTGACGCCCGGCGCTCGGGTAGCGGCGTTGGCGGGCAATCGCGTATTGCTGCGTGACGGGGTACCCGTCGCCGCGCATGCCGGTGGCCAGACAGACTTCCTCGTGGCCCTCGAGCCGGCCGCGGAATGGGCAGCGCGTAACGCGCTGTTGCAGAAACGTTTCTCGCCGCACGTCTCGCGTACAAACTGAGCGCCACTGAAGCCGCCCGGGGGATGCGAATGAAGGCCGACGGAATCCTCAAGCGGGCGCGTGAGCTGGCGCAACCCTATTGCATCACGGCCGGCGAGGGGTTTCGGCTGCGCGATTTCGACCCCGCCGACACCGGAACACTCGTCGCTGTCGACAAGCCGCAGGTCAAACAGGCCCTGCAGGAAGGCGTAGAGCTGCTCGCGTCGTTGCAGGACATGCTCTACGCGCAGGATCGGTGGTCGGTGCTGCTCATCTTTCAAGCTATGGATGCCGCGGGCAAGGACGGGGCCATCAAGCACGTCATGTCGGGCGTGAATCCAGCTGGCTGCCAGGTCGCCTCGTTCAAAGCGCCCTCTGAAGAGGAACTCGATCACGATTACCTGTGGCGCTGCGTGAGGCATCTGCCCGAGCGGGGGCGCATTGGCATCTTCAACCGTTCGTGGTACGAGGAGGTCCTGATCGTGCGCGTTCACCCGGAGATTCTTGCGGCACAGAAACTCGCGCCGGAACTCGTGACGCGCAGCGTCTGGAAGGAACGTCTCAAGGACATGCGCGCCTTCGAGCGCTATCTCAGCCGCAATGGCGTCGTGATCCGCAAATTCTTCCTGCATGTCTCGCGCGCCGAACAGAAGAAGCGTTTTCTGGAGCGGCTGGAGAAGCCCGAGAAGCACTGGAAGTTTCGCGCCGCCGATGTCCGCGAGCGCAAGTACTGGAAACAATACATGGCGGCCTACGAGGACATGATTCGCAGCACCGCGACGCCGGCCGCACCGTGGTACGTGGTGCCGGCGGATAACAAATGGTTTACGCGCGCCGTCGTCGCGGCGGCGGTCATCGACGCGCTCGCCTCGCTGGATCTTCACTATCCGCGGCTCGATGCCGCCACGCGCCGGACGCTCGCGCGGGCACGCCGCGGGCTGCTCAACGAGCGCTAGAATGGATCGCGGCTTTGGACGGCCGTGTCTGACGCGGGAGTACGACGATGGGCGACAAGACCGAGGAGTACCGCAGCGCGGGTGTCATCGTGCGCTTCGAGCCGGTCCGGTGCATCCACTCGCGCAACTGCGTCCTCGGCGATCCGCGGGTATTCGTTCCCAATGCGCCTGGACCGTGGATTCATCCGGAGGCTGCGCCGCTGGAGCGTGTCGCCGAGCTTGCGCACGCCTGCCCATCGGGCGCGATCACCTATGAGCGCACCGATGGCGCGCCCGGCGAACAACGGCCGGTGGTCAACATCGTGCGGGTGCTCGAGAACGGACCGCTGGCGTTTCGCGCCGAAATGCATTTCGATGGGGGTGGGACGGCGCTGCGCGCCACGCTCTGTCGTTGCGGCGCTTCGAACCACAAGCCGTTCTGCGACGGAAGTCACGCGGCTGCGGCATTTGCCGCGACCGGCGAACCTGCAACGCAGGAATCAAAACCGCTGAGTGAGCGCCATGGTCCGCTCGCGGTGACGCCGGTCCTCGATGGCCCGCTGCACGTCAAGGGAAGTGTCGAGGTCGTGTCCGGCACCGGCCGGACCCTCAACCGCGTGACCGAAGCGTGGCTGTGCCGCTGCGGCGGATCAGCGAATAAACCCTACTGCGACGGAACCCACAAGAAGAACGGCTTCAAGGCCGATGGACGCGCGCCAATCCGTAAGTAACGGGCTCATCAGCGCGACATTGGACCAGTGCGATCGATCCGTTGACTGACGCCGGCCGCTCAAATCGGCGCGGTACGTTTTCGTCAGTCTTCCATCAGGAACGAGCGCAGCTGCTCGCTGCGGCTCGGGTGACGGAGCTTGCGCAGCGCCTTGGCTTCGATCTGGCGGATGCGTTCACGGGTGACGTCGAACTGCTTGCCGACTTCTTCCAGCGTGTGATCCGTGTTCATGTCGATGCCGAAGCGCATGCGCAGGACCTTGGCTTCGCGCGGAGTGAGACCGGCTAGCACCGCGTGCGTTGTTTCGCGCAGCGATTCCATCGTGGCCGCATCGATCGGTGAATCCACCGACGTGTCCTCGATGAAATCGCCGAGGTGGGAATCCTCGTCGTCGCCGATGGGCGTCTCCATCGAGATCGGTTCCTTGGCGATCTTGAGGACCTTGCGCACCTTGTCCTCGGGCATCTCCATGCGGACCGCGAGCTCCTCGGGTGTCGGCTCGCGGCCCATCTCCTGCAGCATCTGCCGCGAGATGCGGTTGAGCTTGTTGATGGTCTCGATCATGTGCACCGGGATGCGGATGGTGCGCGCCTGATCGGCGATCGAGCGCGTAATCGCCTGCCGGATCCACCAGGTCGCGTAGGTTGAAAACTTGTAGCCGCGGCGGTACTCGAACTTGTCGACGGCTTTCATCAGGCCGATGTTGCCTTCTTGGATCAGGTCCAGGAACTGCAGTCCGCGATTGGTGTATTTCTTCGCGATCGAGATGACGAGTCTGAGGTTGGCCTCGACCATCTCCTTCTTGGCGCGCCGTGCCTTGGCCTCGCCGATCGACACCTCGCGGTTGATCTCCTTGATGTCGTTGATCGACAGGTGGCGCACGTTCTCGAGCTGTTGCAGCTTCTTCTGCCGCTTCTCGATCTCCTCCTTGAGCCGGGCGAGCGCGGACGAATGCTTCTTCTTCGCCTTGAGGTGCTTGTGCAGCCAGCGCAGGTTGGTCTCGTTCTTGGGGAACGTCGCGATGAAATCCTTGCGCGGCATACCCGCCTGCCGGACGCAGATCAACATGATCTCTTTCTCGAGCAGGCGGACTTCGGCGACGTGATCGCGCAGGTTGTCGATCAGCATCTCGAACATCTTGGGCGCGAGCTTCAGTTCCATGAACTCGGCGGCAAGCCTCTTGCGCAGCTTCTGCGTCTTCGGGTCTTTCACGCCCTTGGTGTCGAGCGCGTTGACGACCTGGTTGTAGATGCGTGCGAGCGTCGCGAAACGGCGTGCGGCTTCTTCGGGATCCGGGCCGGTCTCCAGTGCTTCCTCTTCCTCTCCGTCCTCGTCCGATTCCTCTGCCTCAGCGTTCGGGGCCGCCTCGCGCGGCAGCTCGAGACGCGCGTTCTGCGGCTGGGCGATCTCGTCCGGAGCATTGGGATCGACGAAGCCCACAATGATATCGATGAGGCGGTTTTGCCCGGTCTTCACCGGCTCGTACTGCCTGAGCATCACGTCGTAGGTTGCCGGGTACATCGCGAGCGCCCTGCGGACGGCATCGAGACCTTCCTCGATGCGCTTGGCGATGCGGATCTCACCTTCGCGGGTCAGCAGCTCTACCGTGCCCATCTCACGCATGTACATGCGCACCGGATCGGTCGTGCGGCCAAACTCGGCATCGACGGCGACGAGCGCGGCAGCCGCTTCCTCAACCGCTTCTTCATCGGGCGTGCTGGCGGTGTCGGCCAGCAGCATCGACTCGGCATCCGGCGCCTTCTCGTACACCGGGATGCCCATGTCGTTGATCATGTTGACGATGTCTTCAATCTGCTCCGGATCAACGATTTCGCTGGGCAGATGGTCGTTGACCTCGGCGTAGGTCAGATAGCCCTGCTCCTTGCCCCGCGCGATCAGGCGCTTGAGTTGCGACTGACGCTCGTCGGCGATGTGCGTGACCTTCTTTTCGCTCAAGATCTCAAGCCTCCAGAAGGGGTGGGTGGGCCAAAAAGAACGCGCGAGTATACTTGGACCAATCCGGGGCGGCTAGATTCAGCCCCCGGACTCGCCTTCAGGGGTTGCGTACGCCGGTTCCGGCACCCTTGCGGGCGTTTAGAAGTTCTTGAAGCTCAAGCTTTTCCTCGGCCGAGAGACCCGCCTCGTCGGCCTTCCTCAAGAGCTCGTCGGTGCGCTCGGCAGGTCCTGCCTCGTGGAGCAGTTTTTCGATCGTTGTCTGCAGTTCCCGGGCCGCTGCCTTCGGTTCGCTGACGAGGCTCTCGGTCGATGCGAGCTTCATCAGATGCGCGCCCTCGGGTCGATCCCGCCAGCGTTCGACGACGGCCGCCTTGTGAGGAGCGGGTCGCTGCTTCAGGTCCGCGATCAGTGCCGCGAGCAGCGAAACCCCCGGCAGGCTCGAACCCGCCAGTCGTTCGGCGCCCTGCACCTGTTGTGCCGCCTCCGGGACATTGAGAAGCATCACAACCGCTTGGCGTACCAGGCTGCCGCGACCCGAGCTCACCGCCGTACCGGTCTTCGACCGTGCCGGCTGCTCCATTGCCACCTCATCCGTGGCGGGCAGCAGCAGGCGCGCCAACCTGGTGGATGGCATGCGCACACACTCAGCCAACCGATCGATGAGGAGTTCGCGATATATGCCCGGAACGATCCTTTGCAAGAGGGGCTTCGCCAGTTCTGCCAGCCGCGCACGGCCGTCGACGTGCTCGAGATCGACCTGCCCGGCGAAATGCTCGACGAGATACTCGGAAAGCGGCAACGCACCGGCCAGGCGCCGCTCGAAGGCATCCTTGCCTTCCTGGCCCACCAGCGAGTCGGGATCCTGCCCTTCGGGAAGGAACATGAACTTGAGCTGCCGGCCGTCGCGGGCCTGGGGCAGGGCATTCTCGAGTGCACGCCATGCCGCCGCGCGACCAGCGCGGTCGCCATCGAAACAGAACACGACTTCGGACGTCAGACGAAAGATTCGATTCAGGTGCTCGGCCGTCGTCGCCGTGCCGAGCGTCGCCAGCGCGTAAGTCACACCCGCTTGATGCAGCCGAACCACATCCATGTAGCCTTCAACGACCAAGAGTCGATTGAGGGCTTGGCGTGACTGGCGGGCTTCGTAGAGGCCGTAGAGTTCCTGACCCTTGTGGAAAACCGCTGTTTCAGGCGAGTTGAGGTACTTCGGTTCGCCTTTGTCGATGATGCGCCCGCCGAACGCGATCACGCGTCCACGGGCGTCCCGGATCGGGAACATTATCCGGTCCCGGAAGCGGTCGTAGAACCCACTGTCAGTTTCACGGCCAGGCCCGCTGCGCTCGATGATCAATCCGGCGGCGGAAAGCCTGCGCCGCGCCGTCTCGCTTGCGCCGAATCGCGTGAGCACGGCGTTCCACGAATCGGGCGCGAATCCGATGCCAAACGTGGCCGCTGTCTCGCCGGTGAGGCCGCGACCCTTCAGGTACTCGATCGCGCGCGCGTCGTCCCTGAGGGCATCGCGGTAGAACTGCGCGACACGACCCATGAGTTCGTAGAGGTCGTCGCGATCCGTGTCGCGACGCTCGCCACCCGCTTCGCGTGGAACCTCGAGACCCAGGCGCGATGCGAGCTCTTCGACCGCTTCGACGAAGCCGAGGTGGTCGTATTCCATCAGGAAACCGATCACCGTCCCGTGCGCGCCGCACCCAAAGCAGTGATAGAACTGCTTCGCCTGGCTGACTGTGAAAGACGGTGTTTTTTCGCCGTGGAAGGGGCAGCAGGTCTTGAATTCGCGACCCGCTTTCTTGAGCGGAACGCGGCTGCCGATCACCTCCACAATGTCAGCGCGGGCGATCAGCTCGTCGATGAAATGTTGGGGAATGAGAGACAAGAGAAAAAAGTGATCAGGGCTTAGCGGTTAGTGGGCGGCCAGGGAGGATAAGCCCCTCTTCTGCTAACCGCTAACCGCTTCCTCTTCAGCCGCTCAGCTTGGCCTTGACCTTCGCTCCAACCACCGCCATGTCCGCCCGTCCCTGCGCCTGCGACTTGATCACGCCCATGGCCTTGCCCATGTCCTTGACCGAAGTGGCGCCGGTGGCAAGGATGGCTGCGGCGATGAGGGCGTCGATTTCCGCTGCGGAGAGCGGCGATGGCAGGTAATTCTGCAGGAGCGCGATCTCGGCGGATTCCCGCGCCACCAGGTCGGCACGCCCGCCGGCCTCGAAGTGCACCACGGACTCCTTGCGGCTCTTGATCATCTTCTCGAGCACGCTGATCACCTGCGCATCGTCGAGCTGGATGCGTTCATCGACTTCCCGTTGCTTGATGCCGGCGAGAATCATGCGCAGCGTGGCGAGACGTTCCTTCTCGCCCGCCCGCATGGCGGCTTTGACATCTTCCTGGATCCGCTCCTTGAGGGCCCGGTTACTCAGCGCGGTGCCCGCATCCCGTCGCGCGACAGGCGCTTCATGTGGCGCTTGATGGCCGCGGCCTTCTTGCGTTTCCGTTCCTGCGTCGGCTTCTCGTAGAATTCGCGCCGCCTGAGCTCCGTCAGGATGCCGGCCTTTTCACAGGCGCGCTTGAAGCGCCGCAGGGCGGCATCAAAGTACTCGTTCTCTCGGACACGAACGCTGGGCATCGAAACCTCAATTTGAGGGATACGCGTCAGGCGGGCCCTGACGACGAAGGGGCGCGATTCTAAAGATGTGTGATTCAAAAGGCAAAAGCCGCTATTCATAGGCAAATGCGCGTACTGGGCATCGAATCTTCGTGCGATGAGAGCGCGATCGCCGTCCTCGACGAGGACGCCGGGCTGCTTGCGCATCGCCTGTTCAGCCAGTCGGCGCTGCACAACGCATACGGCGGCGTGGTGCCCGAGCTGGCGTCACGCGACCACGTCCGTAAGTTGTTGCCGCTGCTCAAGGAAACCCTCCTCGAGAGCTTGAGCTCCCCGGCCGATATCGCCGGTATTGCCTACACCGCGGGTCCGGGTCTGGCTGGCGCCCTGCTCACCGGCGCTGCGCTGGCCCGGAGCATCGCCTACGCATGGAATGTCCCGGCCATCGCGGTCCATCATCTCGAGGGTCACCTGCTCGCGCCCATGCTGGAGAAGCCGGCGCCGGTGTTTCCGTTCCTGGCGTTGCTCGTCTCCGGCGGGCACACGATGCTGGTGGATGTCGAAGGCCTCGGCCGATACCGGGTCCTGGGCCAGTCCCTCGATGACGCCGCCGGCGAGGCATTCGATAAGACCGCCAAGCTCCTCGGCCTTCCGTACCCAGGCGGCGCGGAACTTTCGCGCCTCGCCGAACGGGGTCGCCCGGGGGTCGTCGTGCTCCCGCGTCCGATGCTCGACCGTGCCGGTTTCGATTTCAGCTTCAGCGGGCTCAAGACGGCGGCCCAGCATGCCTTGCGAGCCGCTCCCGCAAGTGATGAAACGCGCGCCGATCTCGCCGCGGCATTCGAAACCGCAATTGTCGAGACCCTGCTCGTCAAGACGCAGCGCGCGCTCGCTGAGTCCGCTCGTGAGAGACTGGTCGTTGTCGGCGGCGTCGGCGCGAACAGTCGGCTGCGCGAACGTCTGCGTGCGATGACCGAACGGCAGGGCGTCGAGGTCTTCTTCCCGCGAGTCGAGTTCTGTACTGACAATGCCGCGATGATCGCCGTCGCGGGTCTGTGGCGGCTGAAGCAGGGGCAACGCGAGGGACTGCCGATCCACGCGCGGGCGCGGTGGCCGCTCGACACGCTTTCAGCGCCGGGTGCCGCATGAGCGGGGACAAGATCTTTCTGCGCGAGCTCACCTCCGAGACCATCATCGGGGTCTACGACTGGGAGCGACGCGTGAAACAGACGGTCGTGATCGACCTCGAGTTCCCCTGCGACGTGCGCCTCGCCGCGCGCTCCGACTCGATCGATGCCACGCTCAACTACAAAAAGGTGGCGAAGCGCATTCTCGAGTTCGTCGGTCAGTCCGAATACCACCTCGTGGAAACGCTGGCCGAGCGCACGGCGCTCATGGTGCTGAAGGAGTTCAAGCTCGACTGGGTGCGGCTCACGCTCAACAAGCCGGGGGCGGTGCGCGGCTCGCGCGACGTGGGTGTCACGATCGAGCGCACCGCCTCGGATCTGAAGACGTGAACGCGGACGTGCCCGTCTTCATTGCGGCGGGCAGCAACGTCGAGGCGCAGCGCAACCTTGCGTTGGCCCTGACCGGGCTCGAACGCGAATTTGGCGCGCTCACGGTCTCGCACGCTTACCGCAATGCCGCCGCCGGATTCGACGGGCCCGACTTCATCAATCTCGTAGTTGGATTCAAGACCCGACTCGGTGTGCGGGAAGTCATCGAGCGCCTGCGCGGCATCGAGGCCCATTGCGGACGTCCACGCAGCGCGCTCAAATGGGCGCCGCGCTCGATGGACCTCGATCTCCTCCTGTACGGTGACCTCATCTGCGATGAGGCGGGATTGAAG
Source organism: Steroidobacteraceae bacterium (assembly GCA_036515135.1). Lineage (GTDB taxonomy): Bacteria > Pseudomonadota > Gammaproteobacteria > Steroidobacterales > Steroidobacteraceae > DATBVX01. The sequence continues at coordinate 2,338 of DATBVX010000258.1, read as the reverse complement.
TTGCCGCGGCCGGATCTGCTGCGGCGCGCCTATATGCTCGGACCGCTAGCCGAGATTGCGCCGGGGCTCAAACATCCCACCGTGAACAGGGCGATCCGCGAGCTGTGGTCGGAGTTCGACCACGCGGCCCATCCGCTGCATCGCGTGGAGCTGACGCGTGAATAGACGGTGCCAATCCCGACACCGACTCTCAGCTTACCAGCCGATGCTGCGACCGCCGTCGACCGCGAGGATCTGTCCGGTGACGTACGGGGCATCGCAAGCGAAGAACAGAACGGCGCGCGCCACATCCTCCGGCGAACCCTGCCGCTTGAGCGCCGTGCGCTCGATGATTTCCGCCTTGAGCGCCGCTTCGATGTCCTCCTCGGGCCACAGGACCGGGCCCGGCGCGACGCCGTTGACACGCACGTCGGGACCCAGTTCGCGTGCCAGCGAGCGCGTGAGCATGGCCAGACCCGCCTTGGCGATGCAGTACACTGTGTAGCGTTTAAGTGGACGGCGTGCGTGGATATCGACGATGTTCACGATGAGGCCGTGCGTACGCCGCAGTTGCGGCGCGACGGCCTGTGACAGGAAGAGCGGCGCCTTGAGGTTGCTGCCGATGAGATCATCCCATTGCGATTCCGCGATCTCCCCCAGGGGTGTGGGGTAGAAGCTCGAGGCGTTGTTGACCAGCACATCGAGTCGTCCGAATTCGCTCAATGCCCTCTGCACGAGCCCTGCGTGCGCAGAGATCTCCCGCAATTCCGCCTTTACGACGGCCGCGGACCCGCGCCGCACGGCGTTGAGCGAAGCTGCGAGCTCTGCTGCCGCGACCGCCGCAGCGCGATGATGGATGAGCACATTCGCGCCGTGTGCGTGCAGCATGCGCACGATCGCCGCACCTACGCGTCGCGCCGCACCCGTGACCAGAACCGATTTGCCGGCGAGAGCTGACTGGCTACTCATGCAAGTGGAAAGGCAGAAACGATCGAGAGCCAAACATACCGAAGTCGGTCACGGGTGTCGCGCATGACGGTGAACAAGCTGCCGCCGCTCAGCGCGACCGAGATCGCTCACAGTCAGGCGCTGCTGGCGCGGATCCGCCGGGAAATCGACACTCACGAGGGCTGGATCAGTTTCGCGCGCTTCATGGAAATGGCGCTCTACGAGCCGGGTCTTGGCTACTACAGTGCCGGTGCCACCAAGTTCGGCGCCGCCGGCGACTTCGTTACCGCGCCGGAGATCTCCTCGCTCTTCAGTCGCTGTGTGGCATCGCAGTGCGCAGAGGTGCTGGCTGCACTTGGCGGTGGCGACCTGCTCGAGCTGGGCGCGGGTTCCGGAGTCATGGCAGCGGACATGCTCAACGAGCTCGAGCTGCTCGAGCACCTTCCGCAGCGTTACCTGATACTCGAGCTGAGTGCCGATCTCAGGCAGCGCCAGCGCGCGACACTCGCTGTCCGCGCGCCGCGGCACCTGCCGCGCGTCACCTGGCTTGAGCAGCTGCCGGAATCACTGACCGGGCTCATCGTTGCCAACGAAGTCCTCGATTCAATCCCCGTGGAACGCTTCCGCATTCGCGGTGATACGGTTAATGCACTCGGCGTTACGTGGAAGCGGAATGGGCTCGACTGGTCGGAGCTTCGTGCTCGCCGTGAGCTCAGCGTGCGCGTGCGGTCGATCGAACGTGAACTGGGGCAGATATTCACCGACGGTTATACCTCGGAGGTCAACCTTCGCCTCGGGCCGTGGATCGCCGGCCTGGCTGAACTGCTGTCCGCCGGCGTGATGCTGTTCATCGACTACGGTCTGCCGCGCCGGCACTACTACCGCGCGGAACGCAGCGACGGCACCCTGCTTTGTCATTTCAGGCATCGCTTTCACGATGATCCGTTCACGAATGTCGGCCTGCAGGACATCGGCGCCTGGGTCGATTTCACCGCTGTGGCAGAGGACGGCGTGCACGCGGGGTTGAAGCTGGCTGGCTTCACTACGCAAGCGCATTTCCTGATGGGAACGGGGATCGAGCGTTGCCTGGCGGCGATGACGCGGGCGGAAGTGACCGAACGCGTGAGCATTGCGCGACAGGCAATGCTGCTGACTCTTCCCGCGGAAATGGGGGAACGGTTCAAGGTGGCGGCACTGACGCGCGGCTATGATTTGCCTTTGAGCGGTTTCTCGGTTCGCGACCTGGCGCCCAGCCTGTAGGCGGAGGGAGTGAGGAGCGAGTGGTGAAGAGTGAGGAAAGTGGGTGGTTGACAGTTGACAGCTGACAGAAATCACCGACGCTGTTGCCGCCAACCGCCAACCGCCAACCGCCAACCGCCAACCGCCAACCGCCAACCGCCAACCGCCAACC